>NZ_JBFUGE010000018.1:0-31988 GCF_056403075.1 Ideonella sp. P3_A4
GGCAGCTTGATGGCCACGCGGCGCTGCAGCGAACCATCGGCGCGCTCGGCCAGCCAGACGCTGCCCATGCCGCCACGCGCGACCGGGCGCACCAGCCGGTAGGTACCCACCGTGTCGCCAGGCTGCGGCTCGTCGGCTTCGCCGGCCTCGGGCAGCACCCGCGGCATCGTGGCCATGAAGGTCTGCGCTTCGCCATCAGCGTCGAACATGCCACGCAGCGCCCCTTCGAGCGGCCTGTCTGCTGCCGGCAAGGCGGCCAGCCAGGCCTCACGCTCGGCGGGGCTCAGCGTCAGCGCCTGGTCCAGCAGCTCGCTGAGGCGGCTCAGGTCTGCGGCGCCAATGGCCATGGCCCGTCCCCCGCTGCTGCCATCGCCTGGCACACCGATCCCGTCGGCGCTGGTCCCCGATACCCCGTCAAGCCCCTGGCCCTCCTTGTTGCGGGCGATCGGCGCGTGCGCATGCCCGGCTGCGGATGCAGCCGCCATGCCCAGACCGGCGCGGCGCGTCAATGAAGCGGGGCACGTTACCTCAGGTAGCGCTGGAAGAAGGGGATCACCCCGTCGTAGGCGCGCTCGGGCGAGATCCGGTCGACGAAGCCCAGCCCATCGGACTCGGCCACGAAGCGCCGGGCCACCTCGACGCCTCGGAAGGTCGTCCGCTCGTGGTGGCTGTAGGCCGCGTTGACTCGCACCGCCGGGTCGCGGCGGTACTGCAGGGCGGTCCGCAGCCCCAGGGTGCCGCGCGACTGGTCAACGAAGAAAACATTGTCCGCGTCGACGCCCAGTTGGTGAGCGCGCGCATGCACCCAGCGCCGGGCGAGCACGACGTCGTTGTCGGGTGCCGGGTCGACCAGATCGTCGAGCGCCGGCGGGCGGTACTCGATGCTCGCCACCGCAAAGCCGCTGGCGCGGGCCACCTGCACCAGGCCGGCATACAACGGGCCGCGCCTGGGTTGGATCGTCTTGGTGTCGAGCGGCGGGTGGATATACAGGATCAGCGGGCTGGCGCACTGACCGTGGTCGAGCGGAAAGAAGTCGAGGTCCTGCCGCAGCTCCTGGCCGACCGCTGGATCGAACCAGGATTCGCTGCCCCAGGCAATGCCGCGGTAGCACCGGCCATCGACGCACCAGCTGCCACCGACGCCGGCCAGCCCCTCCCGGGTGGCAGGGTTGACTGCCCACGGCAAGGCCCGCAGGGTCGAAACCGACGCCAACAAGGTGTTCATGCGCAGACTCCTTCCGTCACTCATACCCAACCAGACGGAATCGAGCGGGCAAAAGCGACATCCCGGCCGACAAATGGTCTGATCCGGGCCACCCGAACACGCCGAAACAGGTCGCGAAGCGCATGCAGGCAGAATCGGCGTCAAACGAGACACAGCGTGCCATGGGAGGTGGCCAATGAAGAGCCTGACGCAGCTGATCCAGCACATGTCTTCGGACGACCCGCCGGCACGCGACGAGCTGTTTGCCGCCGCCTACCCCGAGCTGCGCAAGCTGGCGCGGGCCCGCCTGCACAACGGCGGCCGCAACACGGTGCTCGACACCACCTCGCTGGTCCACGAGTCGTACCTGCGATTTCTCGGCGCCGACCACTTGCGGCTCGATGACCGCAAGGCTTTTTTCGCCTACGCGTCGCGGGTGATGCGCTCGGTGATCGTCGACACGGTGCGCGAGCGCCAGGCCGAGCGGCGCGGCGGCGGCCTGGCCGAGCTGACGCTGAACACGCTGATCAGCGACAACCTGCCGGCCGGCGAAAACGAGATCCTGAAGATCAACGACGCGCTGCTCGCGCTGGAGCAGGTCGAGCCCCGCCTGGCCCGGGTGGTCGAGATGCGCTACTTCGGCGGCTACTCCGATGCCGAGATCGCCGAGGCGCTGGACTTGAACAAACGCACGATCGGGCGCGACTGGGAAAAGGCCCGGCTGCTGCTGCTGGCCATGCTGAAGTCCTGAGGCCTAGCTTCAGCTCTCGAGCAAGCGCACCTTCACACTGCGGCCCTTCACCTTGCCGGCTGACAGCTTGCGCAAAGCGCTGTCCGCGACGTCGCGCTGCACGGCGACATAGGTCGAAAACTCGTTCACATTGATCTTGCCGATCTGCGCGCCTTCGAAGCCCAGGTCCTTGGTCAAGGCGCCCAGCACGTCGCCCGGGCGGATCTTTTCCTTGCGCCCGCCGACGATCTGCAGCGTCTGCATCGGCGGCAACAGCGGGCCCTTGCCTGTCGGGGTCAGGCTGTCCAGCGGTTGCCACTTCGACTCGAAGCCACCGGCCTGCTCGATGCGCCCGACCGCGCCCATTTCGTCCATCGACGCGAGGCTGAAGGCCCAGCCCTCCGCGTCCGCCCGGCCGGTGCGGCCAACGCGGTGCGTGTGGGTGGCTGCGTCGGGCGAAATGTCGACGTTGATCACCGCTTCCAGCTGCGCAATGTCCAGCCCACGCGCTGCGATGTCGGTCGCCACCAGCACGCTCAAGCTGCGGTTGGCAAAACGCACCAGCACCTGGTCGCGGTCACGCTGGTCCAGGTCGCCGTGCAGCTCCAGCGCAGCAAAGCCTTGCGCGCGCAGCACCTGCACCAGGTCGCGGCATTGCGCCTTGGTGTTGCAGAACGCCAGCGTGCTGACCGGGCGGTGGTGGTTCAGCAGCAGCGACACGGCGTGCAGGCGCTGGTCTTCACTCACTTCGAAGAACACCTGGCGGATCTGCGTCGCCGCCGGCACCTCGGTCAGCTTGACCTCCTTGGGCTGGCGCATGAAGGCGGCGCTGAGCTTGGTGATGCCTTCAGGGTAGGTGGCGGAAAACAGCAGCGTCTGGCGCTGTGTCGGGCATTGCTTGGCCACCGTCGCGATGTCGTCGTAAAAGCCCATGTCGAGCATGCGGTCGGCCTCGTCGAGCACCAGCGTGTTCAGCGCTTCGAGGTTCAAGCTGCCACGCTCCAGGTGGTCCATGATGCGGCCCGGCGTGCCGATCACGATGTGGGCACCGTGCTCCAGGCTGGCCAGTTGCGGCCGCATCGTCGCGCCGCCACACAGCGTCAACACCTTGATGTGGTCTTCGGCACGCGCCAGGCGGCGCACCTCTTGCGTGACCTGGTCGGCCAACTCGCGCGTCGGGCACAGCACCAACGACTGCACGGCAAAGCGCCGCGGGTTCAGGTTGGCCAGCAGCGCCAGCGCAAAAGCGGCCGTCTTGCCGCTGCCGGTCTTGGCCTGGGCGATCAGGTCGTGCCCCGCCAGCGCGAGCGGCAGGCTGGCCGCCTGGATCGGGGTCATGCTGTCGTAGCCCAGGCGCTGCAGGTTTTCCAGCGTGGCGGGAGGCAGCGGCAGGCTGGCGAAAGAGGATGGGGATTGAGCGTCAGGCATGCGCGATTGTCCTGCCTGCCGGCTTGGCGCCTGAGATTCGTGTCTTGGACAGGCGACTCGCCCGCTTTTTCGACTTTTTCTCGCCCGCCCTAACCCCATGGCAAGGGTTGCGCCGTATCAGATTGGGTAGCGTCCATGTCGCGATGCCTAACAGGAGGAATTCATGCCCGTCGTTGCCCCGTCCCCGATCGCCCTCGCCGCATTCGCCCTGGTGCTGGGGGCGACCAGCGCTTCGGCCCTGTCCCCAACGGTCACCGCACCCACACCATCCGAGCGCCGTAGCACGCTGGACGACCAACAGTCGGTGGCGATCACGATCTACAACGAAGACCTGGCGCTCGTGAAGGACGCCCGCAAGGTCACGCTGGACGATGGCGGCAACCGCATCGCACTGCGCGATGTGAGCGCGCGCATGCGGCCCGAGACCGCGCAGTTGCGCAGCCTGTCGAACCCTGGTTCGTTCAGCCTGCTCGAGCAGAACTTCGACTTCGACCTGCTGACACCCGCCAAGCTGCTGGAAAAGTACGTCGGCCGCTCGGTGCGGATCGTCAAGACCCACCCCACGACCGGCGTCGAGTCGACCGAAACCGCCCAGGTGCTCAGCGCCAATGGCGGCGTGGTTCTGAAGATCGGCGACCGCATCGAGACCGGCGTGCCGGGCCGCATCGTCTTCGACGGCGTGCCGGCCAACCTGCGCGACCGGCCGACGCTGGTGACCGAGCTGGTCAGCCGCCGCGCCGGCGCGCAGGACATGGAGCTGTCGTACCTGACCGGCGGCTTGTCATGGAAGGCCGACTACGTGGCCGAGCTGAACGCCGACGACTCGACGCTGGACCTGAACGGCTGGGTCACGCTGACCAACCAGAGCGGCACGACGTATTCGAACGCCAAGCTGCAGCTGGTGGCGGGCGATGTGAACCGGGTCAGAGAAGAGCTGCGTCGCGGCCGGGCTGATGGGATGCTGAAAGCCGCCGCCGCGCCAGCTGCCGAGCAGATGTCGCAAGAGTCGCTGTTCGAGTACCACCTGTACACGCTGAACCGCCCGACCACGCTGGCCGAGAACCAGACCAAGCAGGTGGCCTTGCTGAATGCGAGCAGCGTGCCAGTGACCAAGCAGTTGCTGGTCAGCGGCAACGACTATTACTACCGCACCAGCGTCGGCGATATCGGGCAGAAGCTGAAAGCCGGCGTGTATGTCGAGTTCAGCAACCGCGAGACCTCGCACCTCGGCCTGCCGCTGCCCAAGGGCGTCGTACGCGTCTACAAGCGCGACAGCGCCGGCAACGCTCAGTTCGTCGGCGAAGACCGCATCGACCACACGCCGAAGAACGAAACCGTGCGCCTGCATCTGGGTGACGCCTTCGACGTGACCGCCGACAAGAAGCAGACCGACTTCAAGCGCCGCGAACCGACCAACAAGGCCAGCTATGTCTACGAAAGCGCCTACGAGATCGTGCTACGCAACGCCAAGACCGAGGCGGTGACAGTGACCGTGCGCGAGCCGGTGCCGGCCGACTGGACGATGCTGGAGGAATCGCAGAAGCACACCAAGGTCGCCGCGGGCACCGCTGAATGGCGGGTGAATGTGCCGGCCGGCGGCAACACGACGCTGAAGTACCGCGTGCTGGTACGCTTCTGACACGTTAGCTGTGGAGGGAAACCCATGACAAGAACTGCCAAACGGACACCGCTGGCCGTCGCTGCGCTCGCAACGCTGCTGGGCACTGTGCATGCACAACCGGTGGAGCGGCGCAGCACACTGGAAGACCAGCAATCGGTGGCCGTGACCATCTACAACGCCGACTTGGCGCTGGTGAAGGATGCGCGCCGGCTGACACTGGATCAAGGACCGAACCGCGTCGCGCTGCGTGACGTGAGCGCGAACATGCGGCCCGAGACGGCACAGCTGCGCAGCCTGTCGAACCCGGGCTCGTTCAGCCTGCTGGAACAGAACTTCGACTTCGATCTGCTGACCCCCACCAAGCTGCTGGAGAAGTCCGTCGGCAAGACGGTGCGCATCGTCAAGACCCACCCGACCAGCGGGGCCGAGACCACCGAATCGGCTCAGGTGCTGAGCACGCACGACGGCGTGGTGCTGAAGATGGGCGACCGCATCGAGACCGGCCTGCCCGGCCGCATCGTGTTCGACGGCGTGCCGGCCAACCTGCGCGACCGGCCCACGCTGGTGACCGAACTGAACAGCCAGCGCGCCGGCCCGCAAGAAGTGGAGCTGTCGTACCTGACCAAAGGCCTCGCGTGGCGCGCCGACTACGTGGCCGAGCTTTCGGCCGACGACCGCAGCATCGACCTGAACGGCTGGTTCACGCTGACCAACCAGAGCGGCACCAGTTATTCGAACGCCAAGCTGCAACTGGTGGCCGGCGACGTGAACCTCGTGCAGGAAGAGCTGATGGAGGCTGACAAGGTCATGCCCAAGGTCGCCTACGCACCACCGCCGCCCGAGGTGACGGTCTCACAAGAGGCGTTGTTCGAGTACCACCTGTACACGGTCGGCCGGCCGACGACGCTGGCCGACCAGCAGACCAAGCAGGTGGCCCTGCTCAACGCGAGCGGCGTGCCCGTCGCCAAGGAACTGGTGTTGCAGGGGCAGGAGCACTACTACACCGACAGCGTCGGCGAGATCGGCAAGAAGCTGAAGACAGCGGTCTACATCGAGTTCGCCAACCGCGAGAACGCCCACCTCGGCGAGCCGCTGCCCAAGGGCGTGGTGCGCCTTTACAAGCGCGACAGTGCCGGCAACGCGCAGTTCGTCGGCGAAGACTCGATCGACCACACGCCGAAGAACGAGACCGTACGGCTGCACGTCGGCGATGCGTTCGACGTCACGGCCGACAAGAAGCAGACCGATTGGAAGCGGCGCGACACGAAGAACAAGACGCGCGAAAGCAGCGAGAGCGCCTACGAGATCGTGCTTCGCAACGCCAAACCCGAGGCGGTGACCGTCACCGTGCGCGAACCGGTGCCCGGCGACTGGACCATGCTGCAAGAATCGCAGCCGCACCAAAAGGTCGCGGCCGGCACCGCGGAATGGCACGTCAAGGTACCGGCAGAGGGCAGCGTGACTTTGAAGTACCGGGTGCTGACGCGTTTCTGACCACCCTCGGGCGCGGCGGCTACTTGAGCGCCGACGGCCCGATCTCGCGCGCCTCGATGTCTACCACCTCGCCGGTCGACCGAGGCATCGGCGAAGGCGAGTGCGCTCGGTATTGACCAGCGGGCGGCCACATGCCGGTACCGCGCCACTGGATGGGCGCTTCGCGCTTGCCCTTGAACGCGGCCCGCAACAGCAGGCCCGCCAGCAGCAACAGCCCGATCAGCGCAGTGCCGGCCAGCAAGGCCAAGCCGATCAGGACCCGCACGACGCGACCCAACGTCGACAAGAAGGACGACGAGGAGGTCTGGTGCGGACGGAAGTGGTGCGACTTGTGCATGGTCAGAGATGGTAGACGGGGTGGGACGGTCAGTCAGGGCCGATGGTCAGCGAGCTCATTCGTCGCGGCCGCCGAAGATGCCCAGCAGGCTGAGCAGCGACTGGAACACGTTGAACAGGCTCAGGTAGACGCTCAGCGTGGCGCTGATGTAGTTGGTTTCGACGCCGTCCTGCACCTGCTTCAGGTCGTACAGGATGAAGGCCGAGAAGATGCCGATGGCCGCCACCGACAGCGTGATCATCAGCGCGCTGGACTGCAGGAAGACGTTGGCGATGCCGGCCACGAACAGCATGACCATGCCGATGAACAGGAACTTGCCCATCGTGCCGAGGTCGCGCTTGATCACTGACGACAGCGTCGCCATGCCGAGGAAGATCGCGCCGGTGCCGGCAAAGGCGGTCATCACGAGACCCATGCCATTGGACAGGCCCAGCACGGCGCCCACTAGGCGCGACAGCATCAGCCCCATGAAGAAGGTGAAGGCCAGCAGCACCGGCACGCCGGCGGCCGAGTTCTTGGTCTTCTCGATCGCGAACATGAAGCCGAAGGCGCCGGCCAGGAAGACGATCATCCCGACGATCGGGCTCATCGCGGTCGTCAGGCCGGTGGCCACGCCAACCCAGGCCCCCAGCACGGTGGGCAGCATCGACAGCGCGAGCAGCGCATAAGTGTTGCGCAGCACGCGGTTGCGCTGCTCCTGGGTCGCGAGCCCCATGCCGACGGCGTGGAAGCCCTCAGAGCGGACAGATTGCAATGTCATGGTGATTCCTTGACGGGGAGAAAGACAGCTTCACTCTAGGCCAGACAACCATTCGTGAACAGTCGAATGATTCGAAGCACGATTTCGATAAAACCGTATCAATCGGCTGCCGAGGCACCGCCGGTGCGGGCCAGGCGCTTGCTGCGCGAGCGGATGTTCAGCGACTCGACCGCCAGCGAGAAGGCCATCGCGGCATAGATGTAGCCCTTGGGCACGTGCATGTCGAAGGCCTCGGCCGTCAACGCCATGCCCACCATCACCAGGAACGACAGCGCCAGCACCTTGACCGACGGATGCTTGTCGACGAACTCGCCGATCGGCTTGGCCGCGACCAGCATCACGCCCACCGAGGCCATGACCGCGGCGATCATCACGCCGATCCGGTCGACCATGCCGACAGCGGTGATCACCGAGTCGAGCGAGAAGACGATGTCGATCACCGCGATCTGCCCGATCACGCCCCAGAACAGGCCCTTGCGCGCCGCAGCCGAAGGCTTGGCCGCCTCGTCGGGCGTGTGTTYGTCGCGTGCTTCGACCTCGACGAAGATCTCGTGCGACGCCTTGTAGAGCAGGAACAGGCCACCGGCCAGCAGCACGATGTCGCGCCCGCTGATGCCTTGGCCGAAGAGCGAGAACAGATCGGCGGTCAGGCCCATCACCCAGCTCAGCGACAGCAGCAGCATCACGCGGGTGACCATCGCGAAGCCCAGGCCAAGCCGGCGTGCTGCGTCGCGCTGATCGGCCGGCAAGCGGTTCACCAGGATCGAGATGAAGATGATGTTGTCGATGCCGAGCACGATCTCGAGCGCCGTGAGCATCGCGAAGGCAATCCAGAGGTGGGGGTCGAGCAGGAATTCCATGGGCGGCGTCCGGTTCAAAACGCCGCACTGTAGGCAGCACCACCGTTAGCGTAAAGTCGACATTTATCCATCAATGATTCGATAATCTCGAAATATCGTCCGATCGTGGTGAATTTCAAGCACCTGCACTACTTCTGGGCCGCGGCCAAGGCGGGTGGCATCGTGCGGGCGGGCGAGCAGCTGCACATCTCGCCGCAAACCCTGTCAGGCCAGATCAAGCTGCTCGAAGAGCGGCTGGGTTGCGCGCTGTTCCGCAAGGCCGGCCGTGGCTTGGAGCTGACCGACGAAGGCCGGCTGGTGCTGGGCTACGCCGACCAGATCTTCGCCCTCGGCTCCGAGCTGGAAGCCAAGCTGGGCGAAGCCCGCAGCGGCGAGCGCACGCTGGACTTCCACGTCGGCATCGCCGACTCGGTGCCCAAGGCCGTGGCCTACCGGCTGCTGGAGCCGGCGCTCGGTGTCGCGGCCCATGTGCGGCTGCTGTGCCATGAAGGCAGGTTCCAGGACCTGCTGGGTCAATTAGCCGTACACCGGCTGGACCTGGTGATCGCCGATGAACCGATGGGGCGGCAGATCAGCGTCAAGGCCTTCAACCACCTGCTGGGCTCGACGGCGATGAGCTTTTTCGCCGCCCCCTCGCTCAAGCGCAGCCTGGTCGGTGAGTTTCCGCAGTGCCTGGACGGCGCACCGATGCTGCTGCAAGGCTCAACGTCCGCGATGCGCCAACGCTTCGACTTCTGGCTCGCGATGCACAAGATCCGCCCGCGCGTGATCGGTGAATTCGACGATGCCGCGCTGATGAAGGCCTTCGGCGGCGAGGGCCGAGGTGTTTTCATGACGCCCACGGTGCTGGAATCGGAAACCTCGGCCCAGTACGGCGTGCGGGTGGTCGGGCGGACGTCCGATCTGGTCGAAGAGTTTTACGCCGTCACCGTCGAACGCCAGATCTCGCACCCCTGCATCGCGGCCATCACCGAACGCGCGCAAGACCAGCTGGTCGGCCGCTGACCCCCGCATTGCGGTTACCCTGCCGACCTGACATGCCCAAGCCCTCCCAAACCGCAGTGCCGAATGGCACGCCCGCGCCGACCAAGCCCGCCCAGTCTTCCCTGAGCCTGCCCAACGCTCGCCACGCGTCGCGCCTGCCGCCCCACATCGGCAAGACCGAGTTCAACCGCATCCGCCAGGCCGCTTTTGCACTGCCACAGGTGGTGAAGCCGGCCGATTACCTGGCCGAGAACAGCCCCGATTTCGAACAGTACCTGGACAAGCTCGGCCTGGTGCTGCTGCAAAAGGCCGCCGTGGGCCAGCGGCCCAGCCGCTGGATCGAGCCGGCGCTGATGGACGCCGCGTTGGCGCACCTGGACGCCGTCGGCACCGGGCCGGAGGCGCGGCCGCTGATGATCGAGCGCGCCGCAGCGCTGGAAGCGGCGGCCGTGACACGCCGCGCCGGCCAGTGGTCGCGGCTGATCCGCCACGGGCTGGTCGTGCCGAGCAACGGCTGGCGCGTGCCGGTGCTGTTTCGTGTGCCTGTCGATGCCACGATCGTCTGGAATTTCTACCGCACCGGCGACGAGGCGGCGCTGCACGCCGCGCTGGGCCCACCGGCGCACTACCCGCATGCGGCCGAGCTGGTCGCGCACATCGAGGCGCTGGTCGACCGCAGCCACTCGCTGAACGGCAAGGAGCTGGAGTCGCTGCTGCCGCGTCTGCAGGCCGAATGCAGCGGGCCGCAAGCGCTGGTAACGAACCCGCAGGCGCTGGACGAACTGAAAGCCGCCTGCAGCCGCGCGCAAGACCGCTGGGAACACCAGGTCGCCGAGGCTGACACGATGGCGCGCCTGAACAGCGAGCTGGCGTTTCAGGGCTATCCAGACACATTCGAGAAGGCTCGCCGGCTGCAGCGCAGCGTCACGCTGTACGTCGGCCCGCCGAACAGCGGCAAGACCCACGCCGCTTTCGAACGCTTGTCGCAAGCGCTGGACGGCGCCTACCTCGCGCCGCTGCGCCTGCTGGCGCTGGAAGGGCGTGATCGGCTGGTCGCGCGCGGCGTGCCCTGCTCGCTGCTGACCGGCGAAGAAAACGTGCCAGCGCCACAGTCACGTGTCGTCTCGAGCACGATCGAGATGGTCAACACCGCCGCGCCGATCGACGTGGCGGTGATCGACGAAGCGCAGATGATTTTCGACTCGTCGCGCGGCTGGGCCTGGACCCAGGCCATCGTCGCGGTGCCGGCCAACGAGGTGATCATCATCTGCTCGTCGTACGCGGTGGCGGCGATCGAACGCTTGCTGGGCTTGTGCGGCGAGCGTTGCACCGTCAGGCGCTTCGAGCGCAAGCAGCATGTCGAACGCCTGGCGCACCCGGTCGCCCTGCCGGACCTGAAGAAGGGCGACGCGGTGGTGGCCTTCAGCCGGCGGGACGTGCTGATGCTGCGCGACCAGATCGCGGCCGACGGCCATCCGGTGTCGGTGATCTACGGCGCCTTGCCGCCGGAAGTGCGCCGGCGCGAAGCCGAGCGGTTTGCGCAGGGTGAATCGCACATCCTGGTCGCCACCGACGCAATCGGCATGGGCCTGAACCTGCCGATCCAGCGCGTGCTGTTCAGCACGATGAACAAGTTCGACGGCGTCGGCGACCGCGCGCTGAACGAGTCCGAAGTGCACCAGATCGCCGGCCGCGCCGGGCGCTACGGCATCCACGAAGAAGGCTTTGTCGGCGTGCTGAAGGAAGCCGAGCCGACGGCGGCGCGTGTGCTGAAAGAACTGTTGCCGAAGCAGCCGCGCGCACCGCGTGACTTCAAGGCGCCGGTGGCGCCGAACGGCTGGCACGTCGAGACAATCGCCACGCGCCTGAACAAGACGYGGCTGCGCGAGGTGCTGGGCGTGTTCGTCGACCAGTTGAAGCTAGACGATGCCCACTTCGCCGTCGCCGAGTTGGATGCGATGCTGGAACTGGCCCAACGCCTAGACGACAGTGCCGGGCGCTTGAGCCTGCGCGAGCGCTTCATCTACGCCCAGGCCCCGGTCGACACACGCACCGAAGGCCAGGTGCAGGAGTTCCTCGACTGGAGCCACCAGCATGCGCGCCACAGCCGCGTCAACGCGCCCTGGTTCCTCGAAGGTGTGGACGGCCACAGCCGGCTCGACGCGATGGAACAGGCGCTGCGCGCCTGCACGCTGTGGCTCTGGCTGGACCTGCGTTTCCCCGGCGTCTACGGCCACGTCGAAGAGGTCCACGCGCTGCGCGCCGACCTGAACGACGGCATCGAGCGTCAGCTCAAGGGCAAGCGCCCGCTGGCGCAGCGGCGCGGGCGGCGCTGAAAGGCCGCGTCAGCCGACGCGGCCTTCGAAAGCCATCAGCCCGCGAACTTCGAGAACACCAGCGTCGCGTTGGTGCCGCCGAAGCCGAAGCTGTTCGACATCACGGTGTTGACCGGGCCGTCCAGCCGCTCGCGCAGGATCGGCAGGCCTTCGGCCGCCGGGTCGAGGTTCTCGATGTGAGCCGAGGCGGCGAGGAAGCCGTGCTGCAGCATCAGCAACGAGTAGATCGCCTCTTGTGCACCGGCCGCGCCGAGCGAGTGGCCGGACAGCGACTTGGTCGAGCTGATGTGCGGCACCTTGTCGCCGAACACCTGGCGCACCGCGCCCAGTTCGGCCAGGTCGCCGACAGGCGTCGAGGTGCCGTGGGCGTTGATGTAGTCGATCGGCGTCTTCACCGTCGTCATCGCCTGCTGCATACAGCGCACGGCGCCTTCACCCGACGGGGCGACCATGTCGTGGCCGTCGGACGTGGCGCCGAAGCCGACCAGCTCGGCAATGATGTTCGCGCCGCGGGCCTGTGCATGGTCCAGCGCTTCGAGCACCAGCATGCCGCCACCGCCGGCGATAACGAAGCCGTCACGCGAGACGTCGAACGCACGTGACGCACGATCGGCCTGCTCGTTGTAGCTGCTGCTCATCGCGCCCATCGCGTCGAACAGCAGCGACAGCTCCCAGCTCTCTTCTTCACCGCCACCGGCGAAGACGATGTCCTGCTGGCCCCAGGCGATCAACTGCGCCGCGTGGCCGATGCAGTGGGCGCTGGTCGCACAGGCCGAAGTGATCGAGTAGTTGACGCCCTTGATGCCGAACGGCGTGGCCAGGCAGGCCGACACGGTGCTGCCCATCGTGCGCGTGACCATGAACGGCCCGACACGCTTGATGCCCTTGGCGCGCAGCGTGTCGGCGGCCCAGACCTGGTTGAAGCTCGAGGCGCCGCCCGAACCAGCGACGAGACCGGTGCGCGGGTTCGACACCTGCTCGGGCGTCAAGCCGGCTTGTTCGATGGCCTGCTGCATGGACAGGAACGAATACGCCGCCGCGTCGCCCATGAAGCGCAGCGTGCGGCGGTCGATCGTGGCCTCGAGGTCGATCGTCGGCCGGCCGCTGACCTGCGAGCGCATGCCGCGCTCGGCGTAGGTCGGGTTGAATTTCAGGCCCGAACGGCCTTCACGCAGGCTTTGCGTGACTTCTTCTTTGTTGTTGCCCAGGCTCGAGACGATGCCGGAACCGGTGACGACGACGCGACGCATCAGAAATCTTCCGTCGAGGTGAACAAGCCGACCTTCAGGTCAGCAGCCGAATAAATCTCGCGCCCATCCGCAAACATGTGGCCGTCGGCGATGCCCATGACGAGTTTGCGCTCGATCACGCGCTTCAAGTCCAGGCGGTAGGTCACTTTCTTGACGGTCGGCAAGACCTGACCATAGAACTTGACCTCACCCGAGCCGAGTGCGCGGCCGCGCCCGGGGTTACCGCGCCAGCCGAGCCAGAAGCCGACCAGTTGCCACAGCGCGTCCAGCCCCAGGCAGCCGGGCATCACCGGGTCACTTTCGAAGTGGCAGGCGAAGAACCAGAGGTCGGGGTGGATGTCCAGCTCGGCCTCGATCAGGCCCTTGCCATGGGTGCCGCCGTTGTCGTCGATGCGGACGATGCGGTCCATCATCAGCATGTTGGGCAGCGGCAGGCGCGCGTTGCCGGGGCCGAAGAGCTCGCCGCGGCCGCAGGCCAGCAGCTCGTCGCGGCTGTAGCTGTGGCGGCCCTGGTCACGCTGGCTGAGTCGTGGGGCGCTGTTGGCGGCGGAAGTCGATTCGTTGGACTGCATGTTCGGCTGGGCTCATCGGGGGCGCCGGGACCACGGCCGGACAGACCGTGGCTGGGCGGCAGGTGCAATCTCACCGCCCGGGCATGAACCCGCGATTGTGCCCGCGCCGCGGCCGGACAGTTATGACGTTGCGGCCAGGGGTTTTTGGGGGATGCCGGCTTGCGCTGGGCGGGCAGCGGCCCGCGCCCGGGCCACCCGCTTCTTCCACCACAGGTAAACGCCGGTGGCGCTGAAGACGGCGATCACCACGCCCATCAGGGACATCAGCACCCGGCCGGGCAAGCCGATGATGCGGCCGGAGTGCAGCGGGAACATGCTCTGCATGAAGATGTCGCCGGCGCTGCCGGTGCCGGGCACGCTGTCGCCAGCCGGCTGGCCAGTGCGAGCGTCGTAGTAAAGCCACGGGTTGCCCAGGCCGCCGTCGCCATGGTCGAGGCCGGGCCGGAAGAAGCCCACGCCCCACAGCCCCAGCTCTGGCGACAGGAAGACCGCGCCGGCCGGATCGGCCCAGCCTCGGCGCCGAGCCTCGGCCTCGGCGCTGGCAACGATCGTCGCCCGCTCGACCAGCGGCTCGATCGGCTGCGCCGCCGGTGCGCGGCTGGCGAAGGGCGACGGCGACAGCGTTGAGAACCACGACACCACCGGCCGCATCACGAGGTTGTTCAGGTTCATCGCCACCGAGGTGACGGCGATCATCAGCACCAGCAGGAACAGCCACACGCCACCCGAACGGTGCAGGTCGAACACCAGCCGGTGGCCGCCCGCGGCCCAGCGGAAGGCGAACGAGCGCTTCCAATGAGCGCCCCCAGGGCCGGGCTTGCGCCCAGCCCGCCCCCCGCGGGGGTCAAGAAACTCGGGAGCGGCCCTTCGTTTCTTGAGCGACAGCTTCGGAAACGAAATCCACAACGCGATGAAGGTGTCGGCCACCCAGGCGATCGCGATCAGGCCCATCAGCCAGATGCCCCATTCGATGCCATGGCTTTCGGGCAGGTGCATCGAGTAGTGGAGCTTGTACAGAAAGGGCAGCAGGTTCTCGCGGCTGAGCGACACGGCGCCCCATTCACGCCGACCCTGGACGGCGCCGGTGGCGGGGTCCAGCGCGATCTGGTTGTAGCCCAGCGTGTGCAGCTGGCCAGCCGCCGCGTCCCAGCGCGGCGCGACGAAGGCGACGAAGGTGTGGCCCGGCTCCACCGCCAGCGGGTGGTAGGTGACCTGCGCCTTCGGGTCGGCCGCTTCGATGCGCGCCACCAGCGTGTCAACTGGCAGCGGCGGGCCGTCGCTGCGGGCCTCGTACAACGCCGGGTTCAGCCACGCGTCCAGCTCGTGGTCCCACGAGATCACGGCGCCGGTGGCGCCGGCGATGAACAGGAACAGCGCGGCCGAAAGGCCGAACCAGCGGTGCAGGCGGACAAGCCAGGTGCGCATCGCAACTCCTTCGACTATTCGGCTCAGAACTTCCAGTCCAGTGACACGCTGGCGCTGCGCGGCGCGCCGTAGTAGCTCTGGCTCCAGTACAGGCTGGTGAAGTATTTCTGGTTGGTCACGTTCTCGAGGTTCAGCGTCGCGCTCCACTGCTTGCTGAACTCGTAGCGGGCCATCAGGTCGACGAGCGCGTAGGCGTCCTGGCGCGTGCGCACCGGCGCGCCGAGTGCCGTCACGTCGTCGCGGTAGATGCCCGACTGCCAACTCAGCGTCGCGCCGAGCTTCAACGCTTCCAGCGCCTGCCAGGTGCCAGCCAGCCGCAGCAACTGGCGCGGCGTGAAGGTGCGCGTCCTCCCGCCGTCGACGTCTTCGATCTCCAGCTGCGTGTAGCCCGCGCTGATCTTCACGCTCGGTGTCACGGCGCCGACCAACTCCAGCTCGTAGCCCTGGCTCAGCGTGTCGATGCCTTCGTAGATCGAGACGAAGTTGCCGTCCGGGTCCTGTTCCTGCCGCACGAACGAAGCGAGCCGGTTTTGACGCGACTTGAACAGCGCCAGCGTGCCCAGCAGCTTCTTGTCCAGCCACTCGGCTTTCAGCCCGAGTTCGAGGTTGCGGCCATCGGCCGTCGCCAAGCGCTTGAAGTCCGCGCCCATCTCGCTTTGCGGCAGGAAGATCGACGTGTAGCTGCCGTAGGCCGACAGCGTCGGCGTCAGGTCGTAGACGACACCAACGTACGGCGTGGTCTTGCTCTCCTTCTTGCCGCGTGAAGCGCCGTAGCTTTCGCCCTGGCTGTCTATCCAGGTCGCGTTGGCGCCGACGATGAACTGCAGCCCGTCGGCCGGGCGCAGCCGCGCCGCGGCATACAGGTTTTTCTGGTGGTCGACGAACGAGGCACCGCCACCGCCGCCGTCGAACACCGGCATTGGGTAGTCACCGTCCCAGGTCGYCAGGTCGGGCAACTCGGTGCCGATGCYCCGGCCGTAGTTCGACACCTCGTGCAGGCCCGAGCGCGACGCACTGGCGCCAAACACCAGCTCTTGCTTGCGGCCCCACAGCTCGAAAGGCCCGCTGGCGCGCAGGTCGACGATGTTCTGCGTGTTGTCCAGGTCGTACAGCGATGGCCAGGCCTTGGTGCCCGCACCGGTGACGGCATCGGGCTCGCCGTAGACGTAGAACAGGCGCCCTTGCGAGCTGATCGACTTGTGCGTCAGCGCGCCGCGCAGCTGCCAGCCGTTGGCCAGCTGGTGCTGCAGCTCGACAAAGGTCTGGCCGATGTCGGCGTTCCAGTAGGTCCAATCGGGCGAGGTGCTGGTCGACACGTCGTAGTCCGTCGGTGACCCGTCGCTGTACCAGAGTGGCAAAGCGCCCCACAGGTTGCCTTTGGGCCGGTTCGCCTGCTGCGTGTGGCCAGCGGTCAACAGCGTGTTGTCGCCGATGTCAGCTTCGACGACACCGTGGAACACCGCCTTCTTCAGGTGGTAGCGGTCGAGGTACGAGTCCTTGTCTTCGGCCGCCAGCACGACGCGGCCACGCACGCTGCCGGCCTCGTTCAGCGCGCCGGAGACATCGGCATCGACGCGCTTCTGGTTCCACGAACCGAGCAGCAGCCCCGCCGAGGCCTGGAACGCGGCGGTCGGCCGCTTGCGCACGAAGTTGATCGTCGCCGATGGGTTGCCGGTGCTGGCCAGCAGGCCACCGGCGCCGCGGACGACCTCGATGCGTTCGTAGACCGCCGTGTCGAGGTCGCCGTCGACCAGGCCATAGCTCATCGGGATGCCGATGCCGTCGACCTGGAAGTTGACGATGTCGAAGCCGCGCGCGGTGTAGTAGGTGCGGTCGGTCTCGACCTTCTCGACCACGATGCCGGCGCTCAGCGACAACACGTCGTTGACGTTGTTGAGCTTGAAGTCGTCCATCACGCTGCGGGTGATGACGCTGATCGATTGCGGCGTCTCGCGCAGCGACAAGTCCAGCCCGGTGGCGAAGTTGCTGCCGCGGGCGCGGTAGGCATCGCCGTTGTCGCCCTGCTCGGCCTGGCCGGTGACGACGATGCGCTGCAACGCGCTCTTGGTCTCGGCTTGGCCGGCAGCACTGGCTGCCGCAGGCGTGGCCTGGCCCCAAGCGAGGGCCGGCAGCGCGAGCCACGCGCTGACCAGGGCGTGACGCAGGGGATGGGGTCGGAACGGCACGGACATCACGGCAGGGGGTCCTCGAACAGGGAATCGGAAAACGGGTGGGCGGTGGCGGCGCGGGCGTTCGCGCCGCGGCTCAGCCAGCCGGCGAGCCGCAGCGACGGTCGCGGGCGATCCGGCTCGGCCGGTGCACAGCAAGGGCAGGACAGGCGGGGGACACGCTGGGCCAGCGGAGCAGTGACCCGGCGGCGTTTGACAGGACGCGCGGGATGGTCGGCAGACATTGCGCGGCTCATGTGCTCTGCCGAGCTGACGGGCCGGCGATGGCGTCAAGTGCCTTGCGGATGCGCGGCCGCCGATGCGGCAACGGCTGGGTTGTCCCCAGCGGCAAGACGGCACAAGCCAGGGAGCGCTGCGTGCGCCGCCCTGCCCGCACCTTGGTCGAGCGGGCGCTGCTGAATCGCGCGCCTCGCCCGCATTGTTGGTCGCCCATGGCGCCGACCTCTCGCGGTGTTCAGGTGGTGGGAAGTCCCTGGCGCGCGCTGGCTGGCTGTGGGTCGGCGGAGATTGTAATGGGAACGATTCTCATTTCAATAGTTGCAGGAAACGTTTACAGAACGTCCCCGCGATGCCCCGCCGCCAAGCGGATACAGGGCCACAGCCCCCTTGAAACCGCCGCGTCAGGAAGCAATTCCGCACAATTCGCAAGGTCTTCTCCTCGCAAATGCGAATCGCTCGTATTACGATGAATGGATGATTACTTCCCTCCCGCCCACTCCTCCGGGCACGCCAACCCATCCGGTGCCGGCCAGCGTTCAGCTGCCCGTGCCCACTGGCCCCCAATGGCGCAGCGAGGAACTGCTCGCCGGCAGCGATGAAGCGCTGATCACCCACGGCGACCAGGTCTACCGCCTGCGCCGCACGGGGACCGGCAAGCTGATCCTCACCAAGTAGTCCCTCGCGCCTGAAGGCGCCGTCCCCTCTCCCCCACGCACCAGCCAGCGCCCCGCCAGCCCCGTGCATGCCTCTTGACCGAAAGGCCAGCGCATGCCCACCACAACCGCGGCGGATGCCGTGCCGGTTGATCTGGCCGCAGCCTGCGGCTGCCGTGTCCCCACCCTGAACCTGCCGCCCGAAGCCCACGGCTCACGCCGCCGGCGCTTGTGGGAATTGAGCCGCCATGCCCATTGCCCGGTCGTCGGCGTGTGCCTGCCGATTGCCGCGGTGCGTCGCCTGATCGACAAGGTGCTGGGCGGCAAGGCCGTGGCCAGCGACTACGAGCTGCACTGCGGCGTCAACACCGAGTGCCAGCAACGCGGCGCGATCGCCGAAGCGCTGCAGAAAGAGCTCGACCACCGCTACGCCGCCGCACTGCGCGCCACGCGCCCCCTGAAGACCACCGAGACGCTCGCCGCCTGGTGGACCGGTCAGACCATGGGCCGCGACGTCCCCGGCGCGTTGTGGGCAACGCTGACCCATCCGCGCTGCGACACCATGCTGGAAGAAACGGTGCTGGCCGACATCCACATGCTCCAGCACCAGAACGGCGCCGCCGACCGCGCCGACCTGACCAAGCTGAACGCGCTGCTGTCGGAGAACGAGGTGCTCGCACGTGAGCTGGGTGCCGCCCAGCAACGCTGCGTGCAGCAGGCCGCGGACCACGCCCGCAAGCTCGACGCGCAAAACGCCGCACTGGTGCGCACCCGCGCCGAGCTGGTAGGCCGCGACACGGTGATCGCCACCTTGCAAGAAGACCTGCAGGCGCTCGAAACCGCCGTGCCGGCCCTGCGCAGCCGCGACGAGCTGACGCGCCAGGTCGCGCAACAGATCGAGCGCATCCAGGACCTGGAGCGGGCACTGCTGAAAGCCCGCCACGAGCTGGAGCGTGAACGCCATCGGGCGAGCGAAGCCTTGGCCACCTTGCACGCGACGCAGGTCGACTTGCGAGCCACGGCAACGCTAACGCCAGATGTCAGCGCCACCGAGGCCGGGCCGGCGTTGATCGACCGCTCGGTGCTCTGCGTCGGCGGCCGCGCCGCCAGCCTATCGGTCTACCGCCGGCTGGTCGAAGGCGTCGGCGGGCGCTTCCTGCACCACGACGGCGGCGAAGAAGACAACGCAGGGCGGCTGGCCACCACGCTGGCCGCGGCCGACCTGGTGATCTGCCAGACCGGCTGCATCAGCCACAACGCCTACTGGCGCGTGAAGGACCATTGCAAACGCACCGGCAAACGCTGCGTGTTCGTCGAAAACCCCAGCAGCGCGAGCCTGCGCCGCGCGCTGGCCGACCTGACGCCCGTGCTGCACCCCACCGACGAGGTGCAGCCATGATCGACGCCGCCGACCTGATGACCTTGCAGGCCTACAGCCTGCACCGCCACGAACACCGCCAGCGCCTGATCGCGCACCGTCGCCAACGCTCGCTCGCGCTCGGTCCGCACCTGCGGCTGCAGTTCGAAGACGAGCTGACCGTGCGCCACCACATCCAGGAGGTGCTGTGGGTCGACCGCAGCGCCGACGACGAGGATGCCGTGCGTGACGAGATCGCGACCTACGCCCACCTGGTGCCCAACGGCACGCAGTGGAAGGCGACATTGATGATCGAGCTGCCCGACGCGGCCGAGCGCGAGCACCTGATGCCGCTGCTGAACGAGGCCGTGCCGGCGGTCTATGTCGAGCTGCGTGGCCAGGCCCGCATCATGGCCTCGGTCAACGACGACCTGCCGTGCCGCCACCTCGACCGCCCGAGCGGCGTGCACTTCCTGCGCTTTCAGCTCGACCCGGAGTTTCGCGCGGGCCTCGCGCGTGGCGGCGAAGCGATGCTCGGCTGCACCCACCCGCAGTACCACTGGCGCCGCGTGATCCCGCGCGCCACGCTGGCCAGCTTGATGCGCGAACTGGTGCTGCCAGACCGCCCCGCGCCCCAACCTTCAACCGCGCCGGCCGCGCTGCTCTGCCAGCCCGGCTGAGCCTTCTCTTTCCAAACCCCCGGGGGCCACTGCCCCGGTTCAGCACAACGCCAGCCTCGTCGCCAGCCCGTGCACTTTTTGTGACGAGCCCGACGTTCCATGTTGTCGTTTTGCCTGCGCCGCGAAGGCGCCATGCCCCTGCCCGCCTTCAGCCTGCTGGCCCTCGGCCTCGCCCTGGCCTACCCGGCCCACGCCGAGCCCACCTCTGACGCCCCGCGCGAGCAGCCACCGTTGCCCCGTGTCAGCGTCACCGCCACCCGCACCGAGCGCGCGCTCGACGAGGTGCCGGCCACCGTCACCGCCCACGACCGTGAATCGATCGAACAGCGCGGCGCACGCGACTTGAAGGACCTGCTCGACGACGAGGTCGACCTGTCGGTGCGCGCGGCGCAACCGCGCATCAGTGCCAGCTCATCGACCGGCCGGCCCGGCAACGAGGGCTTGAACATCCGCGGCCTCGAAGGCAACCAGGTGCTGCTGCTGGTCGACGGCATGCGCCTGCCCAGCGCGTTCAGCTTCGGGCCCTTTGCCACCGGCCGGCTCGACTTCGTCGACGTCGACACGCTCGCATCGGCCGAGGTGCTGCGTGGCCCCAGCTCGTCGCAGTACGGCAGCGACGGCCTCGCCGGTGCGCTGTCGTTGCGCACGCTGCGTGCGGCCGATCTGCTGACCGGCGGCAAGACCCACGCCGGCTTCGCCAAGCTGGGTGCCAGCAGCGTCGACCGATCGGTCACCACCACTGCCGCCATCGCGCTGGGTGGCGACCAACTGCAAGGCCTGCTGCTGCTCAACCACCGCCGTGGCCACGAGACCGACAACCAGGGMGACAACGACAGCCGCTTCAGTGACCGCACGGCACCCAACCCGCTGGACCACCAGGCCACCAGCCTGCTCGGTTCGCTGACCTTCCAGTTGAACGCACAGCACAGCCTCGAAGCCACGCTCGACGCCCGCCAGCGCAAGCAGCACACCGACGTGCTGTCGGCCGTGGCCGAGAACCCTGAGCCGCCGTCGCAGGCAAACCCGTTTGCGAACCAGACGGTCAGCCTTATCGCCGATGACGAGGTGAAACGCCAGCGCCTGAGCCTGTCGCACCGCTATGTCGACACCCAGGCGCCGTTCCTGACCGAGTGGCGCGCCCAGTTGCACGCGCAGCACGCCGAGGTCACGCAGTTCCACGCCGAAGACCGCTTCTTCTCGCCCGACCGCACGCGTGACAACCGCTACGAAGAGCGCAGCGCAGGCTTGTCGACCCAAGGCGTTGCGCTGCTGCGCGGCAGCTTGCCGCAGCGCCTGAGCTTCGGGCTCGATATCGCGCAGTCGAATATCGACGGCGAGCGCGACGGCACCGTGCCGCCGGTCGGCGAAACCTTCCCGAGCAAGCCTTTCCCGGACACGCGCTACCGCACGGCCGGTGCCTTCGTGCAAAGCGAGATCGACAGCGACCGCCTCAGCGTGATCCCGGCGCTGCGCTTCGACAAGTTCAGCCTGGTGCCGACCTCGTCGTCGGGCTTCAGCGGCGAAGCGGTGTCGCTGGGCGATCAGGCAGTCACACCGCGTCTCGGCGCGATCTGGCGCGTGACGCCCAACTTCGCGCCGTATGCGCAATGGGCGCTGGGCTTCCGCGCGCCACAACCAGATCAGGTCAACAACGGCTTCTCCAACATCGCCGCGGGCTACACCTCGATCGGCAACCCGAACCTGAAGCCCGAGCACGCCCGCAGCATCGAGATCGGCGCCCGCGGCCAGCTCGACGCGCTGCGCTGGCAGGTCGCGTTGTTCGACAACCGCTACCGCGACTTCATCAGCCAGCAGATGGTCGGCGGCAGCTTCACGCCGAATGACCCTGCCGTGTTCCAGTACGTCAACCTTGCCAGCGCGCGCATCCGCGGCGGCGAACTGCGGCTGGAATGGACAGCTCCCGGCGGCTGGACCGGCCAGTTCGCGTTGGCCCGCACGCAAGGCGAAAGCGAGGTCGATGGCGAACGCACGCCGCTGGACACGGTGAACCCACTGCGCGCGCGCCTGGCACTGCGCTATGACGCGGCCGACTGGAACGTCAGCGCACAGTGGCAGCACATCGATGGCAAGGCCGCGAAGGACGTGTCCAGCCCCAGCCAGTTCCTGCCGCCGGACGCCGACGTCGTCGACCTGTTTGCCACCTGGCAATTGAACAAGACCTGGTCACTGCGCGGCGCGCTGCTGAACGTCTTCGACGAAACCTACTGGCGCTGGTCCGATGTACGCGGCATGTCGGCAGTCGACGGCAGCGGCCGGCCCAATGCTGCGCTGCCGGCGTTCACCGCCCCCGGCCGCAGCGTGCAACTCGCGCTGCGTGCCGATTTCTGACCGACTTGCCGAAAGGATCCCGCCCATGAATGCCCTGCTTGAACCGATCGGCAACGCGACAGCCGATGCCCATTCCCGCTTGCGCCGCGCCTTCTCCGTAGGGCGTCAACCGCCCGCACGACGCCACCGCGACATCGCCGACGCCCTGAGTGTCTCGGAAGGTGAACTGATCGCCGCCCACGCGACGGCTTTCGACCTCGACGAATCGCCGCTGCGTGCGCGACGCCTGCGCGCCGAATGGCCCACGATCGTGCAGATGCTCGAAAGCCTGGGCGACGTGACCGCGCTGACGCGCAACGCCTCTTGCGTGCACGAGAAGGTCGGCACTTACCGCGGCGCTAGCGTCGACGGCCAGGTCGGCCTGGTGCTCGGCGATGCCATCGACCTGCGCGTGTTCTACGCCCAGTGGGCCCACGGCTTCGCAGTGCAAGAGCACACGCCGCGCGGGCTGCAGTGCAGCCTGCAGTTTTTCGATGCGCACGGCACGGCCATCCACAAGGTCTTCTTGCGCGATCTGGACAAGCGGGTCGCCTACGACCGGTTGGTCGAGCAGTTCGCCGATGCCGACGCCACCGAGCCCGGCATCGTGGCGAAGCCCGAATCGGCGCCCAAGCCCGAAACGCCCGATGACGAGGTCGACGCCGTGGCCTTCCAGGCCGCCTGGGCCGCGCTGCGCGACACGCACGAGTTCTTCAGCCTGCTGCGCCGCCATGGCGTGACGCGCACCCAGGCGCTGCGCCTGGCATCGCCCGAGTTCACACAGGCCGTAGAGCCCGGCGTGGCGCAAGAACTGTTGCTGCGCGCCGCGCAGCAAGGCCTGCCGATCATGGTCTTCGTCGGCAACCTCGGCATGATCCAGATCCACAGCGGCCCGGTGCGTCGTGTCGAGCTGATGGGGCCTTGGCTCAATGTGCTGGACCCGGGCTTCAATCTGCATCTGCGCGAAGACCAGATCGCCAGCGCCTGGCTGGTGCGCAAGCCGACAGTCGACGGGCTGGTCAGCTCGCTGGAGCTGTTCGACGCGGCCGGCGGCACGATCGCGATGTTCTTCGGCGAACGCAAGCCCGGCCAGGCCGAACGCTGCGAATGGCGCGAGCTGCTGGCAAGCCTGGCGGACGACGCCACCGCACGGTGCACGCCATGATGAAGCGCCGTCATCTGGTGCAAGGGATGGGGCTGACACTCGCAGCGCCGTGGGCCCGGGCCGCCGCACCGGCGACGCGTGTCATCAGCGTCGGTGGTGCGGTCACCGAAACGATCTACGCGCTCGGCGCGCAGGGCTTGTTGGTCGGCGTCGACACGACCTCGCTGTACCCCGCCGCGGCTCGCGTACTGCCCAACGTCGGCTACGCACGTTCGTTGTCGGCCGAGGGTGTGTTGTCGCTTGCACCGACGCTGGTGGTCGCGGGCGACGAGGCCGGTCCGCCGGCGGTGCTGCGCCAGCTCGAAGCGGCCAAGGTGCCGGTTCAGGTGCTGGCCGCAGACCACAGCGTGGCCGGCGTCGCCGAACGCACGCAAAAACTCGCCACGCTGCTCGGCCGCGAAGACGCGGGCCGCGTGCTGGTCACGCAGTTGCAGCGCGACGCGCAAGCGGCTGCCGACAAAGTCGCGTCGTTCCAAGGCCCGCCGCCGCGGGTGCTGTTCATCCTGGCTCATTCGATGAGCCAGGTCCGTGTCGCCGGCCAACGCACTGCGGCCGACGCGATGCTGCGGCTGGCTGGCGCGACCAACGCGCTGACCGGCTTCGATGGCTACAAGCCGTTGAACCCGGAGGCCATGATCGCCGCCGCGCCTGATGTGCTGCTGGTCACCGATCAAGGACTGGAGGCCGCCGGTGGCGTCGAGGGCCTGCTGCGCGCGCCGGGCCTGGCCGCCACGCCAGCGGGCCGCGCGCGCCGCGTCGTCAGCCTGGACGCGCTCTGGCTGCTCGGCTTCGGCCCACGCTTGCCCTCGGCGGTGCTGGCACTGGCCGACGCGGTGCGCAGCGGTTCGTCCCGATGACGCCGCTGGGCTTGCGGGCTCGCCTTCCGCGCGAGGGCGACTGGCCGATCGGCGCGGGCACCGCGGTGCTCGGGTTGATGTTGACCCTGCTCGCCGCCGCCGTGCTGCTCGGCGCGGTGCCGATCAGCGTCGCGGACTGGTGGGCGCCCTGGCGTGTCGAGACCATGTCCGGCGGTGCGCAGGTGCTGTGGCAGCTGCGCGTGCCGCGCGCCTTGCTGGCGCTGGGTGTCGGTGCCGGGTTGGGCCTGGCCGGCACACTGGCGCAGGGCTTGTTCCGCAACCCGATGGCCGACCCCGGGCTGCTGGGCATCACCGGTGGCGGGGCCTGCGCCGCGGCGCTGGTGCTGACGTTGTTTGCCGGCGCCCACACGCCGCTGCCCGAGACCTGGCGGCCCTGGGTGTTGCCGGCTGCCGCACTGACCGGCGGCCTGGTCGTCTGCTTCGGGCTGGACCGGCTGGCGCGCTGGCTCACGCCCGGCTCGGTCGCCGGCCTGCTGCTGACCGGCCTGGCGCTGAACGCGCTGACGATGGCGGTCGTGGGCCTGTGCACCTACCTCGCCACCGACGAGCAACTGCGCAGCCTGAGCTTCTGGACCCTCGGCTCGCTGGCCGGTGGCCACTGGGGCGTGGTGGCCGTGCTGGGCACGGTGTTGGCACTCGCGCTGCCCATCAGCCTGCGCCTGGCCGACGGACTGAACGCATTGGCACTCGGCGACGCGGTGGCTGGCCATGTGGGGCTTGACGTGGCGCGGCTGCGCACACGAGTGATCTCGCTGGTGGCGCTGTTGTGCGGCCTGTCGGTCGCCTGGTGTGGCGTGATCGGCTTCATCGGCTTGATGGCGCCGCACCTGGCGCGCACGCTGGTGGGCTCGGACCAACGCCGCTTGTTGCCGCTGTCTGCCGGCCTGGGCGGCGCACTGCTGCTGGCAGCCGACACGGTGGCGCGCACCATCGCACTGCCAGCCGAGATCCCGGTCGGCATCTTCACCGCGCTGCTCGGCGCACCGCTGTTCCTCGCCATGCTGCGCGGCGCCGCTCGCAGTGGCACGACATGACATCACCTTCAAGCACCACCCAACCCTTGTTCATGCTGCAGCGGGCCGCGCCAAGCCAGGGCACACGTCGCTTCGGGCCGTTCGATGCCGAGTTGCAGGCGGGTGAACGCATCGCCGTGCTCGGGCCCAGTGGCGCTGGCAAGTCGACGTTGCTGCGTCTGATGGCCGGCGAGCTTTCGCCCGGCGCCGGCCAGGTGCTGCTCGACGGCCGGCCTCTCGCCGCCTGGTCGCGGGCCGCGCTGGCCGAGCGCCGCGCCGTGCTGCCGCAGTCGCACGTGGTGGCGTTCGGGCTGCCGGTGGCGCTGGTGGTCGGCCTCGGCCGCCTGGCGCGTGAGCCCGATCCGGCACGGCCGCAGATCGTGCGCGATGCGCTGCGTGCAGCCTGCGCGCGCCACTTGCACGCGCGCCGCTTCGACAGCCTGTCGGGCGGTGAGCAAGCCCGCGTGCAACTGGCGCGCGTGCTGGCCCAGCTGTGGGACGTCAACCATGGCCTGCTGCTGGTCGACGAACCGCTGGCCGCGCTGGACCCGGCTCTGCAGCTGGAGCTGATGGACACGCTGCAGGCGCATGCCCGCGCGCGGGGTCACGCGCTGGTCGCGGTGCTGCACGACCTGGGCCAAGCCTTGTCGTCGTTCGACCGATTGTGGCTCGTGCGTGATCGCCGCCTGATCGACAGCACCTTGCCGGCCAGCCTCGCCGCGCTGCCAGCGCTGGAGCGGCTGTACGGCGTCGGCCTGCACGGCGTGCCGCTGCCCGATGGCAGTATTGCGGTGGCGCCGCGCCGCAGCGCCACCCGCCCGACGATCGCCCGCCAACCCGCATGACCCACACCCTCACCCGCTGGCTGCTGACCGGCCTCACCGCATGGACCTTGGCCGGTTGCGTACACGCACCGCCGACACTGCCGCCCGGCGTGGCCGACGCCCGCTTCGTATTGCTGGGCGAAGTGCACGACAACCCGCACCACCATGCCTTGCGCGCCCAGTGGCTGCAAGTGCTGCTGGCCGACAGCCGGCCAACCCGCGTCGTCTTCGAGCAGCTGGATGCGACGCGCGACGCTGCCTTGCGCGAGGCCCGCAGTGCCACGCCCACCGACAGCAACGCCATTGCCCGCGCCGGCGGGCTGGACGCCAAGGCTTGGCGCTGGCCGCTGCACCAGCCGCTCTTCGACGCGGCCCTGGCAGGCCACGCCGAGCTGGCCGGCGGTAACCTGCCGCGCGACAACATCCGCGCCGTCGTGCGCGAAGGCCCTACTGCCATACCAACCAATCTGCGCCCGCTGCTCGACGCGCCCGGCTGGACCGCCGAGCAGCAGCGCGACACCGAAGCCGACATCGCGCAGGGTCACTGCGGCGCCCTACCGGCAGCGCAGATCGCGCCAATGGCACTGGCGCAGCGGGCACGCGAGGCCAGCATGGCCCAGGCGATGTTGACCGCGCCGGCCGGCAGCCGCGTCGTGCTGATCGCCGGCAATGGCCATGTGCGGCGTGACCGCGGCGTGCCGCACTACCTGCGCGCCGCCGGCGTGCCGGACTCGGCCATCGTCGCGGTCGCGCTGGTCGAGGAGGGAGACGAAGCGTCGGTGGGTGCTTACGACCAACTGCAGCGGACCGCGCGCGAACCCCGGCCCGACCCCTGCGAAGCCTTCAATCAAGGCGGTTGAACCCCTAAGCTAGCAGGCTCTCGACCGCGGCGCGTTGCCAGCGCAGGCACCAGCGTCTAGCATCCGCGCCGGTCTGTTCAACCCCGCTAACCCCTGAGTCGGTCTGTCAAGGTCGAGCTGACGGCCGAGACCCCACTCAAGAACGCTTGACCGACGCCGCCGCTGGAGTCCTGCGAATGCACATCACCGAACTGCGCGACGAGCGCCTCGACGACGCCAGGGCTTTTCTGCGCAAGCAAGGCCGGTTGCCCGCCGACTTTGCGCAGGCGCCATTCCGCTACTGGGCCGCTTACGACAGCGACCAGATCGTCGGCACCATCGGTCTCGAATGGCAGGGCACGGCCGGCCTGTTGCGACTGGCGTTCGTGCGGCCCAGCCACCGCTCGCGCGCCCTCGGACAGGCGCTGTACCACCGGCTCGCCTCGGACGCGCTGAGCATGGGCCTGACCGAGCTCTACCTCTTCAGCACCGGTGCCGGGGGCTATTGGCAGCGGCTGGGCTTTGCCAGCTGCCCGGTGGCCGAGGCTGCAGCCAAGCTGGCCAACACGCCACAGGTACGCGACCACACCGCGCGCGACACGCTGCACCATGAACTGGCGTTTCATCGCCGCCTGCTGGCGCGGCGCACAGAGACAGCGCCCGCATGACCGGTGACACCGGGGCCCGACTGAGCTTCAAGCCGCTGCAAGCCGACGACCTGCCGCTGCTGCAAGGGTGGCTGGCGCGCCCGCATGTGCGGCAGTGGTGGGGCGAACCGTCGACGCTGGCCGATCTGGCCGAAGACTTCCTGCTCGAGACGCACGAGCGGGCCAGCACCCGCGGCTACATCGCACTGTGCGACGGCGAGCCGATCGGCTTCATCCAGAGCTACGCGGTGATGGGCTCGGACGAAGGTTGGTGGGAAGACGAGACCGACCCCGGCGCACGCGGCATCGACCAGTTCCTGGCCCACGCCGATCAGCTCGGCCAGGGCCTGGGCAGCGCGATGGTGCGGGCCTTCGTCAACCAACTGTTCGAGGACCCGGCGGTGACGAAGGTGCAGACCGACCCATCACCGGACAACGAGCGAGCCATCCGCAGCTACCGCCGCGCCGGCTTCGAGCCGCAAGGCGAGGTCGATACACCCGACGGCCGAGCCTTGCTGATGGTGTGCCTGCGGCCCGCGCGATGACGCACGCCAACGCCGTCGGCAGTGTTGGCATGATGGCGCCCTGATGACGATCACGAGACTGACCCCGACAGACGCCGAGACCTACCGCACGCTGATGTTGCAAGGCTATGCCCTGCACCCGGAGGCCTTCACTGCCAGCGTGGCCGAGCGCGGCCCGTTGCCCATCAGCTGGTGGCATCAGCGGTTGCAGCCCGGCGCCGATGCGCACGAGATGGTGCTGGGCGCCTGGGTCGGCAGCGATCTGGCCGGTGTCGCCGGCTTGTCCTTCGAAACCCGTGAACGATCGCGCCACAAGGCCACGCTGTTCGGCATGTACGTGCCGCAGCAGCACCGCCAACGCGGGCTGGGCCGGCAGCTGGTGCACGCGGTGCTGGCCGAGGCGCGGCAGCGGCCTGAGACGCTGCTGGTGCAGCTGACGGTGACCGCCGGCAACGCGGCCGCGCAGTCGCTGTACGCCGCCTGCGGCTTCGTGCCCTTCGGCACCGAGCCTTACGCGGTGCGACTGGGTGCGGGCTTTGTCGCCAAGGTCCACATGTGGTGCGACCTGGGCAAGCGGCCGGGTTGGTCGACCCGTCCGCAAGACACAACAAAGGGATGACCATGCAGATCACACCCGCCCTGCTCGACGAGRCTGCCCGGCGTGGCCTGCTGAGCACCGAGCAAAGCCAGGCACTCTGGGCCTTCCTGGCCGAGCACGAACGCGAGCAACAGCACGACACACCCAGCTTCAGGGCCGCCCACATCCTGTACTACCTGGGCGGCCTGATCGCGATCGGCGCGATGACGCTGTTCATGACCATCGGCTGGGAGCAGTTCGGTGGCACCGGCCTGCTGCTGATCTCACTGGTCTACGGCACCGCGGCGCTGCTGCTGACCGAGTACCTGTTCGGCCGCAAGCAGCTGATGATGCCGGCCGGTCTGACGGCGGTGTTGGCCGTCGTGATGGTGCCGTTGGCGGTCTATGGCGCCCAACATGCGATCGRCCTGTGGTCCGACGGCGATGGGCGGCACACGGCCTACCGCGACTTCCACTACTACATCGACTGGCGCTGGCTGGTGATGGAGTTCGCGACGCTGGCCGCCGGTGCCGTCGCGTTGTGGCGTTATCGCCTGCCCTTCCTGGTGCTGCCGGTGGCGGTGACGCTCTGGTACATGAGCATGGACCTGACGCCCTTGCTGCTGGGCGGCGACAACCACGGCTTCTTCTCCGACCTCGGCAAGCTGGTCTCGCTGTGGTTCGGCCTGGCGATGACGCTGCTGGCGTTCTGGGTCGACCTGCGCTCGCGCCACACCAAGGACTTCGCGTTCTGGCTCTACATCTTCGGTGTGCTGACCTTCTGGGGCGCCTTGAGCAGCATGGATTCGGGCAGCGAGTTCGGCAAGCTCATTTACTGCGCGATCAACCTGCTGATGATCGCGGTCGGCGCCGCGCTCTCGCGCCGGGTCTTCGCGGTCTTCGGTGGCCTGGGGCTCGCCGGCTACCTGGGCCACTTGTCGTACTCGGTCTTCAAGGACAGCCTGATGTTCCCGCTGGCGTTGACGGCGATCGGCCTGGCCGTCGTGGCGATCGGCATCTACTGGCAGCGCCACGAAACCGCCATTGGCCAGGCGCTGCGCAGCTTCCTGCCGGCGCCGATGCGTGAACTGGTCGAACAACGAAGGGGCTGACGATGATCCGTGGTTCTTGYCTGTGCGGCCAGGTGCGCTACCAGCTTGACGGTGCGCCACAGTTCATCAACCACTGCCACTGCTCGATGTGCCGCAAGGTGCACGGCGCCGCCTTCGGCAGCTTCCTGCATGCCGACGGCGCAGGCTTTCATTGGACGGCGGGGCAGGCATTGGTGACGACGTACGCCTCGTCACCCGGCAATCTGCGCGCCTTCTGCTCGGTCTGCGGCTCCAACGTGCCGGTGCTCGAAGACGAGGACGGCGGACTGCACGCCATCATCCCCGCTGGTGGGCTGGACGACGACCCGCAGCTGCGGCCGATCGTTCACTTCCACACCGCGTCGAAGGCGCCGTGGTTCGAGATCACCGGCCCGCTGCCGCAGTTCGACGAGTTTCCATCCGACGAATTCTGGGCCGCGCAAGGTCTCAGCTGAGCTGCTTGATGCGCCGGCGCGAGGCGGTTGGGCACCGGCAATATCCACGTCCGAATCCGGCGAGCCATCGGGGCGGCCCGCGGGCACCATGCGGCCATCTTTGATGACCCCGAGGTGCACCGCCATGACCGCTTTTCAACTCACCGGCCTCGACCCGAGCGCGTTCGAGCCGCTGTTTGCCCTGACCGACGACCAGTTGGCGCAACAAGGCATGCAGCGATGCCACGCCACCGAACACCCTGGCTTCCCCTGCCGCATCAGCCTGGAAGATGCGCAGGTCGGCGACGAACTCTTGCTGCTGCCGTTCGAACACCAGCCGGCACACTCGCCGTACCGGGCGTCGGGGCCGATCTTCGTGCGGCGCGGCTCCCAACGCGGCCAACTGCCTGTCAACGAGCTGACCGACTACGTGACCACGCGGTGGATGTCGGTCCGGGCCTACGACGCCAGCCACCAGATCGTCGATGCCGGCGTCTGCGAAGGCGCCCAACTCCGGGCAGAGATCGAACGCCTGTTCGGCAACGCGCAGGTGGCGTACCTGCACCTTCACAACGCGAAGCGGGGCTGCTTCTCGTGCCGGGTCGACCGCGTCGCGGCGTAGCCGGTGTAGCGGCGTCGGCGATCGACCGCAGGGCGAGCAACGCCCAGTCTCGTCGGGCATGATCGGCACCTGTCGTTTTCTGCGCTTGCCCCGATGACCATCGACTGGAACGCCTTCACGCCCTGGCCCGCCTTGACCGGTGGGGTGCTGATCGGCATCGCGGTGGCGATGTTCGTCTTGCTGAACGGCAGCATCGCCGGCATCAGCGGCGTGCTGGGTGGCCTGCTCATGCCCCGCCGGGGCGACATCGGCTGGCGCGTGGCTTTCGTGGGTGGGCTCGTCRCCGCGCCGTTGCTGTACCAGCTGTTCCTCGGGCCGGCCAACAGCCACATCGACGCCGGCTTCGGCACGCTGGCCGTGGCGGGCTTCCTGGTCGGCATCGGCACCCGCTACGGCTCGGGCTGCACCAGCGGCCACGGCGTGTGCGGCCTGTCGCGGCTGTCGCCGCGGTCGCTCGTCGCCACGCTGACCTTCATGGCCGTCGGCTTCGCGACGGTCTTCGTCATCCGCCATCTGCTCGGCGCATAGTGTCCTGTCCCACAAATAGCTGCCATTGAGATTCGACCAGATGGTGATGATCGTGCGTTYGGACGGCTGGGCAGATACCCAGCGTATCTGCCCTGATGGCCGGGCGCGCGAGCGCGCCATCTGGTCGAACCCGAAGGGCGGGCCGAAATGGGGCGCTCGCAGCGCCGCCAAGCCGGGCAGATACCACCCGGTATCTGCCCGGCTCGTCGACTCACGATCATCCCCATTGCGGCCCGTCGCAATGACAGTTATTTGCGGGACAGGACACTAGGACTCACCATGGTTGTCGTTTTCACTGCGCTGCTCGCCGGCCTGGTCTTCGGCTGGGGCTTGCTGATCTCCGGCATGGCCCAGCCCACCAAGGTGCTCGCGTTCCTGGACCTGGCCGGCCGCTGGGACCCATCGCTGGTGCTGGTGAT
>NZ_JBFUGE010000019.1:0-31611 GCF_056403075.1 Ideonella sp. P3_A4
AGCCACGTGCGGCACCCACCCCTCGCCCGGCCGCAGCGCCGGTGCCGGCCCCGGCACCGGTGGTCGCCCCTGCCCCGCCCGCGGCGCGCGAGCTGCCCCCGCTGGCATTCGACTTCGAGCCGACTGCGCCTGCCTCGAAGCACGCCGCCGCAGAGCCCGCCGAAGCTCCGGCGGCGCGCCTGCCCATCGGCCGCATCACCGACCTGCCCGAGGTCGAGGTGCGCGAGATCAAGCACGACCCGGAGCTGGACGAGGCGGTGATCGCCTTTGCCAACGCCGACTTCGCGCACAGCGAGCATGTGCTGGTGCAGCTGACCAGCCACGGCGCGCCGCGCCAGCATCACGAAGACACCTGGCTGGTGCTGTTCGACCTGTACCGCGCCACCGGCCAGCAGCAGCGCTTCGACTCGTTGTCGATGAGCTTTGCCGAGCAGTGCCATCGCTCACCGCCGCAGTGGTATTCGCTGCCCAAGCTGCTGGCCGACGCGGCCGCGGCGCAGCGAGCCGCCAGCAGCAGTGGCGCCCCCGAGCCCAGCGGCCAGATCGGCTGGGTCTGCGACCCCCTGCTGACCCACGACGGGTTGACGCAGCTGTCGTCGCAGCTGTTGCAGATGTCCATGCCCTGGGTGCTGGACTGGACGCAGCTCAAGCGCATCGAGCCGGCAGCAGCCGCCGAACTGCGCCACCAGTTCCAGCAATGGGCTGGCGAAAAGCTGACGATGCGCTGGCTGGCCGCCGACAAGCTGTTCGACGTGCTGCAGGAGGCCGCGCCGGTCGGCGTGCGTGATGCCGATCCGGCCTTCTGGCTGGCGCGGCTGGACGCGCTGCGCCTGGTCAACCGCCCCGACCAGTTCGACGACGTCGCGATCGACTACTGCGTGACCTACGAGGTGTCGCCGCCCAGTTGGGAGCCGACCAAGTGCACGGTGCGCATCAGCGGCCCGTCGGCCAACACCCGCTCGGCGATCCTGTCGTCGGTTGGTGACGTGGTCACCTCGGTGATGGACGCACCGGATGGCCAAGGCGAGGTCGAGGTCACCAGCCTCGAAATCTCGGGCCAGTTGGCCGGCGACCAGACGACGCTGCTGAGGCATCTGGACCAGCGCCTGGGCGACTCGAAAGTGGTGCGCATTTCGTGTGCGCTGCTGATCCGGGTCGACTTTGTCGCCGCGGGCGACCTGCTGAACTGGGTCATCTCCAAACGCGCCGAGCAGCGCCAGATCACCTTCACCGACGTGAACCGTCTGGTGGCGCTGATGTTCCATGCGATGGGCATCAGTGAGCATGTGGCGATGCAACTGAGACAAAGTTAGCCCCAGGGGTGGTGCCCCCACGCCCTCTTCCGAGGGCTGCCCCCCGAGGGGGCTCGCGCAGCGGCCCGGCAGAGCCGGCTCCGCGCACGCCACTTGGAGTGCGGCGGCTCCTGCGGAGCGCCGCATTTGCAAAGTACGCCTCGCGGCGCCTCACTTGAAGCGGTCACGCACATCACCATGTTGTCGTGGCATGCTCGACTTTCGATTTGAAGAAGACTGAATCCATGGACTCCTATCACGGCACGACCATCCTCAGCGTGCGCCGCCAACTGCCTGACGGGCGTTGGCAGGTGGYGTTGGGCGGCGACGGTCAGGTGACGCTGGGCAACACCATCGTCAAGGCCAGCGCGCGCAAGGTGCGCCGGCTGCACCATGACAAGGTGCTGGCCGGTTTTGCTGGCGCCACCGCTGACGCCTTCACGCTGTTTGAACGCTTCGAGGCCAAGCTCGACAAGCACCAGGGCCACTTGGTGCGCGCCGCAATCGAGCTGACGCGCGACTGGCGCACCGACAAGGTACTGCGTAACCTCGAAGCCATGCTGGCGGTCGCCGACCGCGAGGCCTCGCTGATCATCACCGGCAACGGCGAYGTGCTCGAGCCCGAGCTGGGCCTGGTGGCCATTGGCTCCGGCGGTGCCTTCGCCCAGGCCGCAGCGCGTGCGCTGCTGTCACACAGCGAGCTGAGCGCGCGCGACATCGTCAAGCGCTCGCTTGAGATCGCCGGCGAGATCTGCATCTACACCAATCAGAATCACACCATCGAGGTGCTCGAATGACGCCCTTCATCGAAGCGAACAAGGGGCTGGCATGAGCATGACGCCTCGTGAAATCGTCTCCGAGCTGGACCGCCACATCGTTGGCCAGCAGGACGCCAAACGCGCGGTCGCGATCGCGCTGCGCAACCGCTGGCGCCGCCAGCATGTCGAGCCCGGGCTGCGGGCAGAGATCACGCCGAAGAACATCCTGATGATCGGGCCGACCGGCGTCGGCAAGACCGAGATCGCGCGTCGCCTGGCCAAGCTGGCCGATGCGCCGTTCATCAAGGTCGAAGCGACCAAGTTCACCGAGGTCGGCTACGTCGGCAAGGACGTCGACTCGATCGTGCGAGACCTGGTCGAGGTGGCGATCAAGCAGGAGCGCGCTGCCGCGTTGGCGCGCGCCCGCATGCGTGCCGAAGACGCCGCTGAAGAGCGTGTGCTCGACGTGCTGGTGCCGCCACCGCGCAACGTCGGCTTCGGCAGCGGTGAAGCCAGCGACTCCACCGCACGCCAGACGATGCGCAAGCGCCTGCGTGAAGGCTTGATGAACGACAAGGAAATCGAGCTGGAGCTGACTGAAGCCAAGCCGGGTATGGAGATCGTGACCCCGCCCGGCATGGAAGAGATGGCCGAGCAGTTGCAGGGCCTGTTCGCGCAGATGGGCCAGGCGCGCAAGACCACGCGCAAGCTGCGCATCGCCGACGCGCTGAAGGCCTTGACCGATGAAGAGGCCGCCAAGCTGGTCAACGAAGACGAGCTGAAGAGCCGCGCACTGAACAATGTCGAGCAGAACGGCATCGTCTTCCTCGACGAGATCGACAAGGTCGCCTCGCGCCAGAACACCCAGGGCGCCGATGTCTCGCGCCAGGGCGTGCAGCGCGACCTGCTGCCGCTGGTCGAAGGCACCACCGTCAACACCAAGTACGGGCTGGTGCGGACCGACCACATCCTGTTCATCGCGTCGGGCGCCTTCCACTTGAGCAAGCCGAGCGACCTGATCCCCGAGCTTCAAGGGCGTTTTCCGATCCGCGTCGAGCTGCAGGCACTGTCGGTGGCCGATTTCGAAGCCATCCTCTCCGGCACCCAGGCCAACCTGATCCAGCAGTACCAGGCCTTGCTGGCGACCGAAGGGGTGACGCTGGAGATCGCGCCCGACGCAGTGCACCGGCTGGCCGAGATCGCCTACGAGGTCAACGAGCGCACCGAGAACATCGGCGCCCGCCGGCTGTCGACGGTGCTGGAACACCTGCTCGACGAGCTGAGCTTCGATGCACCACAACGCAGCGGCGAAACGGTGACGATCGATGCGGACATCGTGTCGGCTCGCCTGGGCGAGTTGGCGCGCAACGACGACCTGTCACGGTACATCCTGTGAAACTTTGCCGGCAGGCCCCCGGTAAACCCGCAGGGCGCTGCCAGCCGATTGACAGTCTGATCACCCAGACTGGGCCTTCGAGCTCGGTTGTGGAGGCTTCCCATGGTTCGACGTCGTGATTGCCTGGCTGGAGCCGCTGCGGCGCTCTGGCCCTTTGCCGGTGCGCTGGCGGCCAGCAGCAAGCTGCCGCAGCTGCAGATCTACGTCCCCGGCGGCGTCGGCGGTGGCTGGGACCAGACCGGCCACGCCCTGGGCGATGCGGTGGTGGCCGGCGGCCTGGCGCAGAAGGTGGTTTACGAGAACAAGGGCGGCAAAGGCGGAACGATCGGCCTGGCCGATTTCGTCGAACGCTTCGACAAGGACCCTGCCGCCCTGCTGGTTGGCGGCATGGTCATGGTCGGCGCGATCGCGGCGTCGCAGCCCAAGGTCACGCTGGCCCAGGTGACGCCGCTGGCGCGGCTGACCAATGACTACCTGGCGCTCGTGGCGCCGGCCGGCTCCAAGCTGAACAACCTGAAGGCGCTGACGGCGGAGCTGCAGCGCGGCGTCGGTGGTGTCGTCTTCACCGGCGGCTCGCTCGGCGGCGTCGACCACATGCTGGCCGGCATGATGATCCGCCAGATGCGGCTGGACACCGACAAGCTGCGCTACGAGCCGGCCACCGCCGCCAAGGACTCGCTGGCGCTGCTGGACAGCGGCAAGGCGCAGGTGGTGATCTCGGGCTACAGCGAGCTGAAGGCCGAGATCGAGGCCAAGCGCGTGGTCGCGCTGGCGGTCTCGTCGCGGCGCAGCCTGCACGGCATCGCGTCGCTCAGCGAGCAAGGTGTGCCGATCGAGCTGGCCAACTGGCGCGGTGTCTTTTGCCCCGCCAGCATCAGCGACGTGCAGAAAGCCGCGCTGCGCGACATGGTCGTCAGCGCAACCGAAACCTCCTCATGGCAGCAGGCGGTGACGGCCAAGGAATGGATGGGCGCGCTGTTGGTCGGCGAGCAGTTCAAGCAAGCACTGGAAGTCGACCAGAGCATCGCAGGCGTCGTCGCCCACATGCTCAAGCTCAAGGGCTGAACTCGTCCCCACGCGACAGCTGGGCTGATCTTCGTCAAGCCGGTGGCCACCCGGCCGGCTACCCTGACGGGCATGGATTGGCGTCGCCTTGCGCTGGACTCGCGCAGCTTTGTCCATGCCCCTGGCGGCTGGTGGCTGCTGCATGCGCCGCGGGACAACTCGGCAGCCGCGCACAGCGAGCGACGCTGGCGCTGGCCGGTGCTGCTGGCCTTGCTGGCGACGACCCCGGCCTTCTATGCGCAGTTGCTGCAGACAGCACCACCGGCGTGGACGACAGGCATCTACGCCGCCGCAGCACTGATGCTGGCGTTGGCCCTGCGCAGCGTGAGCCGGCACACCCGCCGGCCGGCCGACCATGTGCGAGCCAATCCGCTGGACCTGCTGCTGATCGTCGGCCTGGTGCTCGCCGCCGCACTGCCCGCCAGCAGTCAATCTGCCATCGCCCTGGTGCTGCGCCTGGGCGTGGCGTTCCTGACGCTGTGGCGCATGGTCTGGGCGATCCAGCACCTGATCACCCGCGGCGGCCTGGGCTACTTGCTGCTGGTGTCGGTGCTGGTGCTGGGCGCCTGCGGGGTCGGCTTCTGGTGGATCGAGCCGACGACGCCGGACCTGTCAGACGGGCTGTGGCTGGCATTCACCACCGCCGCCACGGTGGGCTATGGCGATCTGGTGCCCACCACGCCCGCGGCGCGCATCTTTGCGGTCTTCGTCGTGCTGCTGGGCTATGGGGTGCTGACGCTGGTCACCGCAGCCATCGCGTCACGCTGGGTCGAGACCGGCGAGCGCCGGATCGAGCACGAGATCCTGCGCGACATGCGGCGAGAAATGGCCGCTCTTAGGCTGGAACTGGCCGCATTGCGCGACGCGTTGCCGACAGTCGGCGTCGCGTCGCCGGCAACGTCACAAGGCCAGCCGGTGCGACTGGATGTGCAGCAGGCCGTCGAAGATCAGTGACTCGATCAGCTCGTGTTCCAGGTCCAGGTGCGGCGCCACCTTCCAGCCCGCACCGCCGGTGACCAGCATCACCGGTGGCTCGCCGCAGTGTTCAGCCAAGTGGCGGTGCATGCGTTCGATCGCGCCGGTGATCGCGTAGGTGCCACCGCTGGTCAGCGCGTCGGACGTGTTGGCCGGGAAGCGCATCACTTCGCCGGTCGGCACGCGCAGGCCGGCGGTGCCGCTTTCCAAGGCGCGCAGCATGATGCCGTGGCCGGGCAGGATCAGCCCGCCCAGGAACTTGCCCTGCGTGTCCAGCGCATCCACCGTCACCGCGGTGCCGATCATCACGACGAGCACCGGCCGCGCCGGCCCACGCGCCAGCACATGGCCACGCGCGCCGATCATCGCCACCCAGCGGTCGGCGCCGAGCCGGGCCGGGTGGTCGTAGCCGTTGCTCACGCCGGCCTCGTGCGGTGACGACACAACCCAGCGCGGCGTCAGATCCCACAGCTCGAGCTGCTCTTCGACGCGCCGCCGCACCGCTTCGCCGGCCACCACGCAACCCAGCATGCTCCGTGGCGGGGCCAGGCTCTTCCATTCCTTCTCGGCCATCTCGTCGATGGTCTCGAGGAACATCGCCCCGTGCGAAAGCAGCGCCGCACCCGGCTGCGGCGACGCGTACTGCGCCCACTTCAGCCGCGTGTTCCCGATGTCGATGGCCATGAAACTCATGGAGCGCGAGCGTAGCAGCCGGCGGCAAGGCCCGCTGCGCGGCGGGGAAAACCCCGAGCTGGCCTTCGGCAGCAGTGTCAGACTGCCTTTTGCCGATGGCCCACATCATGCACAATTGACGTTTACGTAAACGTCAACCAGACGCCCGCCCACCGCCACCCCAGACGAGCTTCGCCATGACCGACCTGTCCGCCGAGTACAAAGCCCTGGCCGCCTACCGCCCGACGAACAAGGTGCGCTTCGTCACCGCGGCGTCGCTGTTCGACGGCCACGACGCCGCCATCAACATCATGCGGCGCATCCTGCAGGGCATGGGCGCCGAGGTGGTCCACCTGGGCCACAACCGCTCGGTCGACGAGGTCGTCACTGCCGCCCTGCAGGAAGACGCGCAGGGCATCGCCGTCTCCAGCTACCAGGGCGGCCACAACGAATACTTCAGCTACATGGTCGAGCTGCTACGTGCCCGCGGCGGCGCGCACATCCAGGTCTTCGGCGGCGGCGGCGGCGTGATCGTGCCGGCCGAGATCCGCGCGCTGGCCGAGCAGGGCGTGCGCATCTACAGCCCCGAAGACGGCCAGCGCATGGGCCTGGCCGGCATGATCGGCGAGATGGTGATGCGCGCCGATGCCGACCTGTCGGTGCATGCACCCAAGGCCGTGAAAGCGATTCAGGGCCACTCGGAAGCCGCCTGGCGCGCGCTGGCCCAGCTGATCACCGCGCTCGAAAACGGCAAGGCCGACGCCGATCTGGTGGCCGCCGTGCACGACGCCGCCAAGGCCCACCCAGCCCCGGTGCTGGGCATCACCGGCACCGGCGGCGCCGGCAAGTCCAGCCTGACCGACGAGCTGATCCGCCGCTTCCGCCTCGACCAGGACGACGCGCTGCGCATCGCCGTGATCTCGATCGACCCGTCGCGCCGCAAGAGCGGTGGTGCGTTGTTGGGTGACCGGATCCGCATGAACGCAATCTCGCCGTGGAGCCAGGGCCCGCGCGTCTACATGCGTTCGCTCGCGACGCGCGACACCGGCAGCGAGGTCTCGGCCGCGTTGCCCGACGTGATCGCCGCCGCTCGCGCCGCCGGCTTCGACCTGGTGATCGTCGAGACCTCCGGCATCGGCCAGGGCGACGCAGCGATCGTGCCGATGGTCGACGTGCCGATGTACGTGATGACGCCCGAGTTCGGCGCCGCGAGCCAGCTCGAGAAGATCGACATGCTCGACTTCGCCGAATTCGTCGCGATCAACAAGTTCGACCGCAAAGGTGCGGCCGATGCGCTGCGCGATGTCAGCAAGCAGGTCCAGCGCAACCGCGAAGCCTTCACCGTGATGCCGGACCAGATGCCGGTCTTCGGCACGATGGCCAGCCGCTTCAACGACGACGGCGTGACCGCGCTGTACCAGGCCCTGCGTGGGCGGCTGCGCGACGTAGGCCTGAAGCTCACCGAAGGCCGGCTGCCGCCGGTGGACACACGCCACAGCACGCACCAGACGCCGATCGTGCCGTCGGCGCGCGTGCGTTACCTGGCCGAGATCAGCGACTCCGTGCGTGGCTACAAGGCCCGCGCCCGTGCGCAATCACGTCTGGCGCGCGAGGTGCAACAGCTGAAGGGCACAGCTCGCATGCTGACCGAGGCCAACCCGGACAAGACCAACGCCCGCGACGCCGTGTTGAACCTGGCGCAACAGCGCGAGGGCCAGCTGGGTGCCGATGCACGCCACCTGCTCGCGCAGTGGCCCGACATGCAGAAGGCCTACGCCGGCGACGACTACGTGGTGAAGATCCGCGACAAGGAGATCCGCACCCGCTTGGTCCACACGACGCTGTCGGGTTCGAAGATCCGCAAGGTCGCGCTGCCGGGCTACGAGTGCGACGGCGAGGTGCTGAAGTGGCTGATGCTGGACAACGTGCCCGGCAGCTTTCCCTACACCGCCGGTGTGTTCGCGTTCAAACGTGAAGGCGAAGACCCGACCCGCATGTTCGCTGGTGAGGGTGACGCCTTCCGCACCAACCGCCGCTTCAAGCTGGTGTCAGAGGGCCTGCCGGCCAAGCGCCTGTCGACCGCGTTCGACTCGGTCACGCTCTACGGCGCCGACCCGGCCCCGCGGCCGGACATCTACGGCAAGGTCGGCAACTCGGGCGTCTCGATCGCGACGCTCGAAGACATGAAGGTGCTGTACTCGGGCTTCGACCTGTGCAGCCCGACCACGTCGGTCTCGATGACGATCAATGGCCCGGCGCCGACGATCCTCGCAATGTTCATGAACACCGCCATCGACCAGCAGCTCGACAAGTTCCGCGCCGACAACGGCCGCGAGCCGAGCGACACCGAGGCGGCCAAGATCCGCGCCTGGGTGCTGGCCAATGTGCGTGGCACGGTGCAGGCCGACATCCTGAAGGAAGACCAGGGCCAGAACACCTGCATCTTCTCGACCGAGTTCTCGCTCAAGGTGATGGGCGACATCGCCGAGTACTTCGTGCACCACGACGTGCGCAACTTCTACTCGGTCTCGATCAGCGGTTATCACATCGCCGAAGCTGGCGCGAACCCGATCTCGCAACTGGCCTTCACGCTGAGCAACGGCTTCACCTTCGTCGAAGCCTACCTCGCGCGTGGCATGCACATCGACGACTTTGCGCCGAACCTGTCGTTCTTCTTCTCGAACGGCATGGACCCGGAGTACACCGTGCTCGGCCGTGTCGCGCGCCGCATCTGGGCCGTCGCCATGCGTGACCGCTACGGCGCCAACGAACGGTCGCAGAAGCTGAAGTACCACGTGCAGACCTCGGGCCGCAGCCTGCATGCGCAGGAGATCGCGTTCAACGACATCCGCACCACGCTGCAGGCGCTGATCGCGATCTACGACAACTGCAACTCGCTGCACACCAACGCCTATGACGAGGCGATCACGACGCCGACCGAAGAGAGCGTGCGCCGCGCGATGGCGATCCAGCTGATCATCAACCGCGAGTGGGGCCTGGCGAAGAACGAGAACCCGAACCAGGGCGCGTTCATCATCGAAGAGCTGACCGAGCTGGTCGAAGAAGCGGTGCTGGCCGAGTTCGAGAAGATCGCCGAACGTGGCGGAGTACTGGGAGCGATGGAGACCGGCTACCAGCGCTCGAAGATCCAGGAAGAGTCGATGCACTACGAGATGCAGAAGCACACCGGCGAGTACCCGATCATCGGCGTGAATACCTTCCGCAATCCGCATGGCGACCCGGTGCCCGAGCACATCGAACTGGCCCGCTCGACCGACGAGGAAAAGCAGAGCCAGCTGACCCGCCTGGGCGACTTCCAGGCCGAGCACGCCGGCGAATCACCCGCGATGCTGCAGCGCCTGCAAACCGCGGTGATCGCGAACGGCAACGTGTTCGAGGTGCTGATGGACGCGGTGCGCGTCTGCTCGCTGGGTCAGATCACCTCGGCGCTGTTCGAGGTGGGTGGGCAGTACCGGCGCAGCATGTGACCTGGAGCACCCGGCCGCGGGGTACCGCGGCCACCCTCCGAGAGGGTGCGCGGCCGCTTCGGAGCGGCCGTACGCTGGCCGCGCGAAAGTCCCCAACGGCGATCAGGCGCTGAAGTAAGGCCGCTCGCTGGCGAAGAGCATGCGCGTCGCCATCTCGCGCCAGGCACGTGGAGCCTTCTTGCCCAAGGCGATCACGCCGATGCTGCAGGCTCGGGCGCGAAGTTCGATCGGCATCTGCAGCAGCAGCTTGTCGGCCGCCGCCACATCGCTGCTGCGCGTGCGCAGCAGTTCGACAAACTGCTTCATCGGCCGGATGTCGTCCCGATCGGGCAGGTTGGCTTTCGCCAGGTAGCCTTGCGGATCGCGCCCTTGGCGCAGCGCCAGTCCCACCGCGGCGAACAGTGTGGAGCCATCGAACTCGTCTCCCAGCGGTTTGGCCAGCACCTGTTCCGCCCAGTCGGCCGGTGCGCCATCCGACGCCGCCAGCAGCCAGCGCAGCCGCTGTGCCCGCGCCGGATCGTTGGCGGCGGCACGCTGGGCCGCCGGCAGGTTGCCGCGGGTCAGCTCCGCGTATTCGGTCGGAAAGTCCGGCACATCCGCTTCCTGGCCCCGCTCCAGCGCCAGCTGCATGCGCAGCGCCTTGGACTGTTGAGCCAAAGCCGTCAGTGCCCGCGAATCCTCCGGATGGATGAACCGCTGCAACCTCGCCTCGTCCATCGCGACCAGCTCCGCGAGCTCAGGGACTGATTTGCGGGCTTGCGCCAGCGTCACCAAAGCCTGTGAATACTGGCCCCGCTCGGCCTCGACATGCCCGGCCGCATAGGCAAACCAACCGTCCTTCGGCCAACGCTGATGCCCGTCGACAAAGCCTTCGTCGCGCGCCTGCGCTTGCGGTAGGCAACGCACAGCGGCGTAGCGCAAGCCGGGTTGCTGCGGCTGCGTGGCGGACTGCTCGGCGTGGCGCGCGCAGACGGCATCGTGTTCGGGGCCGGCGGCGTCTTGCTCGGCCCGCAGCAGCAACACGTCGTGGGGCGTTCGCTTCAGACGCGTGGCAATGATGTCCCGATAGGTCGGCRGCCCCTCCGCCGCGTTCATCCAATGGGCCGCGTAGCGGTCGTGCGAATCGTCCCAGCGGGCATGCAGCTCGATGAGTTGCTGTCGCTRCCTGTCGTCCTTCAGGCCGTCCAGCTCGCGTCCCGGGCCGTCGGTCAGCGCCGACAGCACCGTGCGGGTCGACGGACCTTTGCTGCTGATGGTCTTGGGCGGCTCGGCGAACAACACGTCGGCATGCGATTCGAACCAGCGCGGTGTGCCGAGCGGTCGCTCGGGTCGCACGTTCTTCGTGCCATAGCTGGCCGTCCACTCGACCAGCGCGGCGCTGCCCGCCACGCTGTAGACATAGTGGCCGCTGCCACTGCTGGCATCGGCTTCGAAGGCTTCGATCGGCGTTCCGTCGGTCAGCTTGGCGTCGACCTGGTAGCGCTGGTCGGCGGGCACGGTGATCTGACGGCGGGATCGTGGCCCGACGGTCACGGACTGCCCGCCGATGTGCGCCACGACAGTCGTTCCCAGGCCGTTGTAGACCATGATCTCGGCATCGCCCACGGCGCTGCTGAAACCCAATACGCCGGCGACGATGCCACCGGCCGCGACGAACCGCGCGACCGTCGGCCAAAGCCCGTCCGCGCTCTGGAAACGGGCCCACCAGCTCAGCTTGTTCGGCCGCTCGCGCTCCTGGCCACGGGGCAGGACTGGGTAGTCGGCAGGCGCCGCCGGTACGAGCGGCACACCGTCGTCCGTCAGCGGCGCCTCAGGGTTGGTTTCTGCGGCGACATCGCCACCTCCTGTCGGTGCACGAGCCACCGCCATCTCGCTAGCCAGCAGCTCGTCGAGCGCTGCCGATTTCAAGCGGGAGAAAGCGCTGGCGAACTGATTGACCCAGCTGTCGACCACCTTCAACCAGTCGCCCAGGTTGCTGGGGTTGGCCGTCGGCAAACCGAACTCGCCGAGCACCTGCGACCAATCCTGACCGCCMAGACGTCGGCGCAGCGCCGCATCGAGCTTCACGTGGCGGCGCTGCAGGTGCAGGCGGTCCATTGCGTCCTGCAGGTTGTTCGCGACACGGACCAACCGCTGTGCGCCCTCCTCGCCTACGCGGCGGGTGGCGCTTTCGACGCGCCAGGCGCTGGCCAGCACGCCTTGCAGATCACGCAGATTCGCTTCGCTGTGCTCGGCGTAGTGCACCAGCGCCAGCAAGCCGTCGAGCCTGGCGTCATGGCTTTCGCCCAGCTGGCGTGCCAGCGCGCGATGCAGGCTGCGGCAGCGCTTGTCGTGCGCTTGCAGCAGGGCTTCGACGCCGCGGCATTCGGACTCGACCTCGGCGATGACACGCGGCAGCTCATTGGCCTGCAGTGCCTCGCCGCGGAAACGGATCGTGCCTCCTTCCGCAGCCAGGTGGCCGGCCTGCAGCGCGCGCAACTGGCCGAGCTCGCGCTCCAGGCCGCGCCAGCGCTCCATCTCGGTCATCAGCGTTTCCGGGTACAGCGCCGCCAGCGCCGCACGGTCCGGCTCGGCCTTGGCGTCCACCAGTGCGTAGTGGTCCTCGGCGTGGCGGGTCAGCGGCCGGCCCAGGTAGACGCCGCGGTACTGGCCACGCAAGGTCTCGCGCGAGAACTGCTCGTCGACCGCCTGCAGGCTTTCTTCGAGCGCCACCCGCGGCATGGCGTCGTCGTCGATCAGCCGCGCCGTCACCTGCTCGCGCAGGGCTTGTGCGTTGTCGAACAACACCCAGGCGCTGCGCTGGTCAATCTCGGCGGGCACATAGCGCCGCTTCGCGTTTTCTTCACGCACATGGTTCATCGGATGGGTCAGCCACATCTGCGGCGGCTGCGCCAGCTCGGCGCGGAACACCCGGTGCGCTTCAGGCCGATCAGCAGGGATGGCCGGGGCACGGTGGTAGCTGGGATCGTTCAGCACCTTGCCCATGCGCTGCAGGATCCGAGTCTGCACGGCAAATGCGTCCAGCGTGCCGCGCTTCTTGCCGTGCTCGTCGCCAACGAAGCCGAGCGCCCGGTCCCACGAGTCGTCGGCCGCCTGCAGCTTGTGCAGCGCATGGATCAGCGCATCGCTGCCCGTCAGCGAAACGGCCACCAGGTCGGCCTGCAGCTCCATTTCGCGCGACAGGGCACGCTGGATCAGCTCGACGCCGCGGTACGCCAGGTCCACCAGCGAACGGATGGCCCAGACGACAACGCTCAGGATCCAGCCGATCCACGCAATGCGGAAATCGAAGCGCGACAGGCCGCGCAGGAAGTCATCGAGCGCATCGCGCCGCGCCACCAGGTGGCCGGCAATCTGCTGGGCCACATAGGCCCAGCGGCCGACCGCCATGCTGCGCTGGGCGAAATGGCCGAACTCGTGGGCCAGCACCGCATGCAGCTCGCCCAGCGTCAGGGCATTGACCAGGCCGAGCCCGATCTCCAGGTTCTTGCGCGAAGGAAACAACAGGTTCAGCACCGACAGGTCGTAGAAGACCGAGGCATTGACCCGCGAAGTGACAAAGACCCGGTGCGGCCGCGGTGCGCCAGCGCGGTCGGCCAAGTGGTCCAGGTCTTCGAACAGGCGCGGCTGCTCGCTGCGCTTGAGCTCCAGCTCCTTGCCCATCCGACCGGCCTTGACGAAGAACAGGGCCTTCAGCATGAACACGGCTAGGAACGTCGCACACGCGGCGACCAGCAAACCCCAGCCGGTCGTGGAGCCAGCATGGGCGCCGAAGCTCAGCTTGTAGGCGGTGTGCAGAAACCAACCCGCCAGGCCAAGGTAGGCCACCAGGAAGGCCACCAGTGCAGTAACCGCTGCCCAGGCGTGCCGGCGGTAGGCGGCCGTGGGTTTGGCCAAGTCCGCCAATGCAGCGGTTGGCCCGGTGGCGTTGGGGCTCGTCATGTTTCCCTCCCTCGATGCTCGATCTTTTGGTGACTTCGGCCCGCCGGGCCGCAACTTGGAATGCTAAAGCTCGTCCGCCGCCACCGGGCGTGCCGCGCTTCAGGGATTGCCAGAAGCTGCCGCGGCGTTTTGCACAAAGCCAGCCCGCCGCTGTGATCTGGCCGCGCTTTGGGCGGTTGCTCGCGCGACCAACCCGGGTGCAGGCGCCGCAGAATCCGCGACGAAGCTCGGGGGCCGTTCGCCCCGCCGGCCTAACATGCACACCCCGCCCACCCGCCCTGCCCTGAACCGCGAAAGCACGATGCTGCGGGCGCTGCTGTTGTCGGGCTGCGTGGCCATCGCGGCCATCTGGGCGCTGGAGGCCTGGAACGCCGCCCTCTCGGCGGTGGATCGCTGGGCTTACCCGGTGCTGATGGCCACATTGGGCGCCTGCGCTGGCGTGTTGACCTGGTGGCCGCAGCGGGCCGATTGGGCGCGGGTCATCGCCGTCTCTGCCTTCAACACCTATCTCTTGGTGGTGCTGAGCAACGCGCTGTTTTCAACCTCCACCGAGCCCGACCCTTATCAGCTGCTGACCACGCTGTTCTGGCTGCCGATGGGCTACGGCACGGCTTTCGTCTTTCTGAGCCTGCGGGCGGCGCTGGTGTTCTCGGCCGTGCTCTACCTCGCCATCTCCGGTGTGGTCTTGTGGCATCTGGCCATAGGCGACATGCCGCATTGGCCGGCGTACCTGAAACCCATGATGCAGAACCTGGCGGTGGCGCAGGTGATCTACGTCATCGTGCTGCTGGCCATCGCCCGCCTGCGCGCCGACTACTACCGCAGTGAGGCGAAGGTCGAGGTGATGCACCAGGTGGCGTCGACCGACCCGCTGACCGGCCTGCTGAACCGTCGCGCGATGGCCGATCACCTGGCCGCCAACCATGCGTTGGTGCAGCGCGGCGCGCAGCCGATGTCGGTGATCCTGATCGATGTGGACCACTTCAAGCAGATCAACGACCGTGCCGGCCACGCCGCCGGCGACGAGGTCTTGATCGCACTGTCGACCTTGCTGCGAGACCAGCTCCGCGGCTCAGACCGACTGGCGCGCTGGGGTGGTGAAGAGTTTCTGGTGATGGCGCCCGCCACGGGCCTGGGCGCCGCACACGAAGTGGCAGAGCGCATCCGACAAGCCACCGCCGCCGCGCCATGGAGCCATGGCCACGCGATGACGATCAGCCTGGGGGTGGCCGAGTGCCGGCCGCAGGACACAGTGGACAGCCTGATCGGCCGTGCCGACCGGGCGCTGTACGCCGCCAAGGCGGGTGGCCGCGACCGGGTCTGCGACGAACTGCCGAGCGAAGGCGAGGCGCCTCAGCCCCAACGCGTGGTCGGCGTGATCTCGATGTAGTCGTCTTCGCCGTTGCTGGCCGGCGGTTTGTCGCGACCGCGCTGGGTGAGCACTTGCTCCATCATTTCGTCCCAGGCGTCTTGCGGGGTGCGGTGCAGCTGCTCTTCGCGCTGGCGCATCAACTCGGCAAATTCTTCCGATGACTTGTCGGGGTAGCGGTCGGTCGCGCGGTGCGGCACGTTGCCGAAGTGCACCGCGACGCGGCGCACCACCGAGTGGTAGATCTGCGACACGCGCGACGGCGTCACTTTCAGCGACTTGGCCACTTCCAGCGGGGTCAGGCCGACACCCAGGTAGGCGTCGATCACCATGCGCTCGCGCTCAGGCAGGTCGGCAAAGAAACTCTCGAGACGGCGCATCACGATGCCGGTATCGACCMGGGCCTCGACCTCTTCTTGCGGCGTGGCCGGGTGGAAGCGGTGGCTCTGGTCGCCGCCTTCGTCGTTGTCGTCGCCGTCCAGGCTCACCTGGTGGCGCCCCATCTGGTCGGCCTGCATCAGCGAACTGATCTCTTCGGCCGCCAGGCCGGTGGCCGCAGCCAGCTGGGTGTAGTTGGGTTCGGCGCCATGCGTCTGGCGATGGCGCTCGCGGGCGATCTGGATGACCTTGATCTTGCGCCGCTCGCCGCGGCTCAGGTAGTCCATCTGGCGCAGCTCGTCGAGCATCGCGCCCTTGACCCGCATGCGCGCGTAGCGCACGAAGGCTTCCTGGGCTTCCGTCGTGTCGCGGTCGCCTTCCCACTCGAAGCTGACGGCCGCTTGYGCCACCGCGATCAGCCCGACCTGGATCAGGTCGGCCCGCTCGACGTTGGCCGGCAAGTGACGCACCAACGCCTGCGCCTGTTTACGAACCCAGGATTGGTTCTTGGCGATCAGGACCGAAGGGACACCCTGCATCGAGATCATGGTGAGTACATCATAGGCCCGTCAAGCGCCCGCCCAGGCCCACAAAAGTGGGGGGAATTGCGGCCAATGCCCGGCTTGGACCCGGTGGCAAGGGGCGTGCGAGGCTGGTGATGCCCGAACGAGCCCCCTTCCATTACCAGCAGACGCGGTCGCGGCCTTCGGCTTTGGCGCGGTACAGCTGCCGGTCGGCCCGGGCCACCAACTCGGCATCGACCAGCTCATGCCCGGCCGGATCGGCGCCCGCGCCGGCCAGGCCGACGCTGATCGTGACCGACTTCAGGTCGGGGTGCAGGTCGTCCAGCGGCAGCGCAGCCACCCGTTGGCGCAGCTTGTCGCTGACGGCGATGGCCTGCTCGATCGGCGTCTCGACCCAGACCAGCATGAACTCCTCGCCACCGTAGCGGCCAACGACATCGCCGCGCCGGCAGCTGTCACGCAGCAGCCGGGCGACGCGACGCAACACCTCGTCGCCGACCCGGTGCGAGAAACGGTCGTTGATCGACTTGAAGTGGTCGATGTCGATCATCGCCACGGCGATCGCATGGCGATAGCGGCGTGCGCGCTCACATTCATGCGCCCATTGCGCGTCCAGCCAGCGCCGATTGGCCAGGCCGGTCAACCCGTCTTCGCGCGCCAACTGGCGCAGCATGTCGGACTGGCGGGCCAGCTGCGCCAGCAAGGCTTGCTTCTCGCGCTCGCTCTCGCGCGCCGCGTCCAGCGCACTGGCCAACTCGTCCCCGCGCTGGCGTTGGTGTTCGGCGTCGCGGTGCGCCCGCTCCAACTCGGCTCGTCCCAGCAGGCCGCGGATGCGGCGTTGGCTCTCTTGCCCACTGATGCGCTGCTGGCAGGCATGAAAGGCCTGAAAGGCTTGCAACGCCGCCTGGTGGCGCCCCGCCTGCTCGTGCACCTGCGACAGCTGCAAATGCAGCTTGCCGGCCAAATGATCGGCCTGCAGCTGGCAGGCCAGCGCCAACGCGTGCTGCAGCATCTCGATCGCCGGGTCACCATCTCCCTGCAACCAGCGGTTGCGGCCCAACGCCAGCAGCACCTCGGCCTCGACCAGCCGGCTTTCGGTGCGGCGGATCAACCCCAGCGCTTCGAGCAACAGGCGCTCGGCGCGGGCATGGTCGCCGCGCTCCTGGTGGACGAGCGCCAGGCCCAGCAGCGCCTCGCCGGTGTCGCCCAGGTGGCCGCCACGCTGCGCCAACTGCAAGGCCTGCTGCAAATGGTCCAGCGCCTCGGCATGGTGGCCGTTCTGCGCCAGCAGGCGCCCCAGGCTGCACAGTGCCGAGCCTTCGTGCGCGCGGTCGCCGGTCTGGCGGATCAGGGCCAGACCGCGCAGGTGGTACTGCATCGCGTGGGTGGTGTCGCCCAGGTCGGCCAGCACGCCACCGATGTTGGTCAGCGCGTAGGCTTCGGTGCGCCGATCGTCGGTCGCCTCGGCCACCTCCAGGCTCATCAGCAAGTGCTTCAGCGCCTCCGGAAACTGGGCCATGCGGCGGTGCACCAGGCCCATGTTGTTCAGCGCGCCGGCTTCGCCCACACGGTCGCCCAGCGCGCGGCGCAGGCTCATGCTGTGCTGGTACAGCTCTAGTGCGGGTTCGTGGTCGTTGCGCGCGGCGTGCACATTGGCCAGCAGATGCGCCGCTTCAGCCTCGCCCAGCGAGTCACCCAAGGCTTCGAACAGGCTGAGGCACTGGCTCAGTTGGGCCAGGCACTGCTCGGGCTCGACCGCCAATGCGTGCTGGCACAACGCCAGGCGCAACAAGCTGTGAGCAACACCATGTTGGTAGTCGATGCGCAGTGCGCAATCCAGCGCCTCGCGCGCCAACGCCATCGCGGCCTGCGGGTCTGCTTGGCGCAGACCCTGCGCCTGCTCGATCAGCGCATCGACGCGGCCGGGGCTGTCGGCGCCGGTCGATGGCGCACGCGGCGGCTCGGCGGATGGATCGCCGCCGTCGCGTCGCAAGGAGGACTCTTCACCTGCCGTCACAGGGCGACTTTACGGTCGTCCGTGAACGGCGTCGTGCAACTTATTTGCCTTTGGCGGCCTTGGCTTCCTCGAGCGTCACGCGACCATCGTGGTCCATGTCGGCTTCGTCGAACTTGCGAGCCAGCTTCGGGTTGGCTGCCACCTCATCGCGAGTGACCACGCCGTCGCCGTTGCTGTCCATCTTGCCGAATGCGCCGCCCTTGGCGCCACCACGGTGGGTCTTGGCATAAGCCTTCAGCTCGGCCGGCATCACACGGCCGTCGTGGTCGGCGTCGATTTCGTCGAACTTGCCGGACAGCATCGGGGCCGCTGCGGCCTCGTCGCGGCTGATGGCGCCATCGTGGTTGGTGTCGATCTGCGCGAACTTGTCGTGCGGCAAGCGCTGTGGCTTTTCGCCCGGGGCCAAGGCCGGTGCTGGCGCGGCGGGGGGGGCGACCTGCGGCGCAGCCGGGGGAGCCGGGGCGGGTTCGGTGGCCGTCTGGGCATGGCTGCCGAGCGGGACGATCAGGGTCAGGGTGGCGGCCAGCGCGGCCCAGGTATGTCGGTTCAAAGCGTTCTCCTCGAAAGACGAGCGGCGACAACGGCGCCACAACATCATGGCAACGCGTCAGGATGCGGCAGCGGGCGACCACATGGCAGGGCCTTTACGCGAATTTACCCTTTGGCGGCATGCAGAAACGGCCCCGCCGTGGCGGCAGAATGGTGCATGACCGAAGCCCCCTTCACCCCCCGGCAGACCTTCACCGACGCCGACGCCGCCCTGGCCCAAGTGGCCGCCCTGTACCAAAGCCAGGTGCAGCACCTGCGCCAGCACTTGCAGAGCTTCGTCGCCGGCCATGAGCCCGCCGGCCGCGTGCGTGCCTGGTACCCCAGCGTGCGGGTGCAGACCGACACGGTGGCCCGCGCCGACACCCGCCTGAGCTTCGGCTTCGTTGCCGGCCCGGGCGTCTACGAAACCACGCTGACCCGGCCGGAGCTCTTCTCCGACTACTACCGAGAGCAGTTCCGCCTGCTGCTGCGCAACCATGGCGTATCGCTGGACATCGGGCTGGGCACGCAACCGATCCCGGTGCACTTCTCGCTCGCCGAGGCCGACCACCTGGAAGGCACGATGACGCCCGAGCGGCGGATGCGGTTGCGCGACCTGTTCGACCTGCCCGACCTGGCCGCGATGGACGACGGCATCGCCAACGGCACCTACGAGCCGGCCCCGCGCGACCCGCACCCGCTGGCCTTGTTTACCGCGCCGCGCGTCGACTACTCGCTGCACCGGCTGCGCCACTACACCGGCACCGCGCCCGAATACTTCCAGAACTTCGTGCTGTTCACGAACTACCAGTTCTACATCGACGAGTTCATCCGCCTGGGCCACCTGTGGATGGGTGACCCGAACAGCGATTACCTCGCCTTCGTCGAGCCGGGCAACGTGGTGACGCCACGCGTTGGGCTGCCGCAAGCCAACGCCGGTCACCCGCCGCCGCGCCTGCCGCAGATGCCGGCCTACCACCTGGTGCGCGAAGGCCATGGCGGCATCACGATGGTCAACATCGGCGTCGGCCCGGCCAACGCGAAGAACATCACCGACCACGTGGCCGTGCTGCGGCCGCATGCGTGGATCATGCTCGGCCACTGCGCCGGCTTGCGCAACACGCAGCAGCTGGGCGATTACGTGCTGGCCCACGGCTACGTGCGCGAAGACCACGTGCTGGACGAGGAACTGCCGCTGTGGGTGCCGATCCCGCCGCTGGCCGAGGTGCAGCTGGCGCTCGAACACGCGGTCGCCGAAGTCACCCAACTGTCGGGTTATGAGCTGAAGAAGATCATGCGCACCGGCACGGTCGCATCGACCGACAACCGCAACTGGGAGCTGCTGCCGCACCCGGGCCCCGAGCGCCGCTTCAGCCAGAGCCGCGCGATCGCGCTGGACATGGAGTCGGCCACCATCGCGGCCAACGGCTTCCGCTTCCGAGTGCCCTACGGCACCTTGCTGTGCGTGAGCGACAAGCCGCTGCACGGCGAGATCAAGCTGCCGGGCATGGCCAACCACTTCTACCGCGAGCGGGTCGACCAGCATTTGCGCATCGGGGTGAGAGCCCTCGAGTTGCTGCGCGAATCCAGCGTCGGCCAGCTGCACAGCCGGAAGCTGCGTGGCTTTGCCGAGGTGGCGTTCCAGTAACGCGCGCCCGCCACTGCGGCCTGGGCCGCGGTATCGATTTCTAACTCCCGGCTCGACCCGGGCGTTTTTCTTCTCGGTGTTCAGTCGCTTGCGCCCGGCTGCGGGCAGGCGTAGGCTGGAATCACTTGACGGCCCGCCCCAGCTGCGGCGACTTCGTGCCGCGACGGGTGAATGAGGGGCCCCAGGCGGCTGCGTGCCAGCCACCGCCTCGCGAGGGGGTGAGTCACCTCGGAAGCGGCCCTTCGTTGACTCACGAGGAGAGCCACCATGTCAAGCCCAGATCTTCCGGCGGCCGGGGCCACGGCCGCCGGTGTAACGGCCTCTGGCGCCGCGTCGGCGACCCATCCTGCGATCGCCGCCATCCGCACTCTGGCGCTGGTCGGCCCCGCGGCCGCCGGCAAGACATCGCTCGCCGAGGCGATGCTCGTCAAGGCCGGCATGATCGGCGCCCCCGGCAGCCTGGAGCGCGGCAGCACGGTCAGTGACCACGACCCGCTTGAACGACGGCTGCAACACTCGCTGAATTCGTCGGTGATGCACCTGATGCACGCCGACACCCGCATCCACCTGATCGACACCCCGGGGGCGGCCGATTTCGTCGGCCAGTCGATGCCGGCGCTCGAGGCGGTGGAAACCGCGGCGATCGTGATCAACGCGTCCACCGGCATCGAGCCGATGGCGCTGCGGATGATGCAGCACGCGGCCGAGCGCCACCTCGACCGCATCATCATCGTCAACAAGATCGATGCCCCGGGCGTGGACCTGCAAGGCGTGCTGGAGCAGATCCAGGCGACCTTCGGCAAGGAATGCCTGCCGCTGAACCTGCCCTCGGCCGGCGCCGCGCAGGTGGTCGACTGCTTCTACAACCGCGAAGGCTCTGCCGACTTCTCTTCGGTCGAGGCCGCCCACCGCGCACTGGTCGAACAGGTGGTCGAGGTCGACGGCGATTTCGTCGAGCGCTACCTGAACGATGGCGACGTCGACGCCAGCGAGCTGCACGCGCCGCTGGAAGAGGCGCTGCGCCAGGGCCACCTGATCCCGGTCTGTTTCGTCTCCGCCCGCACGGGCGCCGGCGTACGCGAGCTGCTCGATGTGATCACGCGCTTGCTGCCCAATCCGACCGAAGGCAACCCGCCGGACTTTCTGCGCGGCGAAGGCCCCGACGCCGAGCCGATGCACGCCAGCCCCGACCCCACCAAGCACGTCCTCGCGCATGTGTTCAAGGTCACGGTCGACCCGTATGTCGGCAAGATGGGTGTCTTCCGCGTGCACCAGGGCACCGTGACGCCGAACAGCCWGCTGTACGTGGGCGATGGCCGCAAGCCGTTCAAGGTCGGCCACCTGTTCATGCTSCAGGGCAAGGACCAYGTCGAGGTGCAGAAGGCCGTGCCGGGCGACATCTGCGCGGTGGCCAAGGTCGACAGCCTGCATTTCGACGCGGTGCTGCACGATGCGGCCGAGGACGACCACATTCACCTCGCGCCGCTGGCCTTCCCGGTGCCGGTGCACGGGCTGGCGATCGAGCCCAAGCGCCATGGCGACGAGCAGCGCATGTGGGAGATCCTGCAGAAGCTGGTCGACGAAGACCCCTGCCTGAAGGTTGAACACGTCGCCGCCACCAACGAGACCATCGTCAACGGCCTGGGCGACCTGCACCTGCGCATTCTGATGGACCGGCTGCGCGACGTGCACCGGTTCGAGGTCAACACCCGCCCGCCGCGTGTGGCCTACCGCGAGACCATCACCGCCAAGGCAGAAGGCCACCACCGCCACAAGAAGCAGACCGGCGGTGCCGGCCAGTTCGGCGAGGTGTTCCTGCGCGTCGAGCCACTGCCGCGCGGCGCGGGTTTCCAGTTCGCCGACGAGGTCAAGGGCGGGGCGATCCCGAACACCTTCATCCCGGCGGTCGAAAAAGGCGTGCGCGAAGCGCTGGCCGCTGGCGTGATCGCCGGCTACTCGGTGGTGGACATCAAGGTCACCGTGCACGATGGCAAGAGCCACAGCGTCGACAGCAAGGAAATCGCCTTCGTCACGGCCGGCCGCAAGGCGGTGGTGGCAGCGATCCTGGAGGCCCGGCCGATCGTGCTGGAGCCGATCGTCAATGTCGAGATCACGGCGCCCGAGGCCTCGACCGGCGACATCACCGGTGATCTGTCGTCACGCCGTGCCCAGGTGGCCGGCACCGATGCGCAGATGGCCGGGTTGATGCTGGTCAAGGCTCAGGCCCCGCTGGCCGAGCTGATGAGCTACCAGAACCGCCTCAATGCGCTGACCAGCGGCCAGGGCCGCTACACGCTCAGCCTGTCGCACTACGAGGCGGTACCGCCAACTGTGCAGCAGCAGCTGACGAGCCAGCACAAGGTGGCGGCGACGGACGACTGATCTACTTGGTGGGTGCGCTGGCGGCTGCTTCGGCAGCCGCCTTGTCTTTGTAGGCCTTCAGTTGCGCCAGCCAGGGCGCCCAGTCCATCGGGCCGGTCTCGAAGCGCTTACGCAGGTTCTCCAGCACCCGCGGCCAGGCCTTGTCGAAGTAGGCATAGGTCTGGTCCCACTGGCCACCCGTGCCCCAGCCGGTGTGGTGCAACGTGACCCGGGTTTCCTTGTCGCTGACCGGCTCGAAACGCACGATCACAAAGGTGCGCTGCGCCCGCGCCTCGGGCAGGCTGGGCGGCGCGTTCCAGTCGAACGAGATCATCTTCTTCGGCTGCAGCGCCATGTAGCGCATGTCGTCGGCGCCTCGCTCACCCGGCGCAGCGCCCGGGTCCATGAAGATGTGGAAGGCCCCGCCGACGCGGGCGTCGATCTCCGCGCCGGGCGAGAAGAAACTGACGACGCCTTCGCGGGTGGTCCAGGCGGCCCAAGTCTGGTCCAGCGTGGCCGGCACCACCACCTCACGCTCGATCGCGCGTTCGACGGCGCCTGCTGACAAGGGGAGGTTCAACAGGGCGGCCAGACCCATGGCCAGAGGTGAACGAGAGGTCATCGGGAGACAGCTCCGGTTTTGACGGGACCTTGGCATTGGAGCCCGCCCCGCCACTTGCGGACAAGCGGTTTGACCCGATGTACGAGGCAACGCGGCTTTATCATCCGGGCCATGGAGTTTTCCCGCGACGTGGCGGCGATTCGACTCGACAACGCACTGTTGTTGTTCGACGAATTTGTCCGCAGCACCGTCAAGCACCCCGATGCCGCCATCCTGCGCGGCCTTGAACGGCGATTCGCCGAGCGCTTGCAGATTCAACCCAGCTACTGGAGCCAGATCAAGGGCCGCTCGCGGCAAATCGGTGAGCGCCTGGCGCGCCAGTTCGAACAGTGTTGCCACAAGCCCTATGGCTGGATGGACCAGCCGCAGGGCGGCGGCCGTGCCGCGCTCGGCGCCGCGGCGCCCGAGACCAACGGCGATGCGCCACTGCCGCAGGATGACGACGAACGCTTCATCGTCGGCCTGGTGCTGACCTATTACCGACGCCACCCGCAGCGGGCCCGCACGCGGCTGCTCGACCTGTTGGGCGAAGTGTTGATGCCAGTGACGGCGCCCGCCGCACCGATGGCGCCGCCGGCGCCACCCGCACCGGTTGCCCCGCCCACCGTCGTCGCCCCCGGCATATTGCGCCCGGCCAAGCGGGCGCCGGCCACCGTGCCCGCCGACGACATGCACTCGCTCTGGCTGAAGACCCAGAGCGGTGTCGCCCCGCTGAAGAAAAAGCGCTGAGCCATGCTCGGCAAACGCCCACCGCAGCGCGGTGGGCGTCAGCGTGTCCACCACATTGTGGATGCTCAACTGATAAAAAGTGCTTGCGCAAGATAATCAATCGTTTATCATTTGCGCCAGCTCAGGGAGATCGGCGGCCGCCTCGCAGGAGGCGAGCCCAGCCGGCACCCCAAAGCCTTCGCCCCGGCCTCCTCGGCCGGCCCTGCCACCCACCAGGACCTTTTATGCAGCTGAACCCGTGCGCGACCTTCGCCCACCGAGCCGCCTTCCTGTCGGCAGGTGTGGCAGGCGTCGCATCCCTCTCGACCCACCGTCGTCGTCACTTGCGCTGAAGGCCGCCGCCTTCGGCGGCCTCTGAAGACACACGGCCCGGGTTGGTTTTCCACCCGGGCCGTTTGCTTTGGCCTGTGACTCCAGCGGCAGCAGCGCCGCGCATTGCCCGCCACCGGCCGGATGCCGGTGAACGATCGACTGCACAAGAAAGAGAAGACCCATGCACAACCCGATGTTTGTCTCGCAGGTCGCGCAAAGCGCCTGGCACGCCTGGATGCTGTGCCGGCTACTGATGGCCGACCTGCGCGCCGCTCGCCAAGCTCCTCGCGTCGCCGCCGACGCCACCTCGTCCGATGACGCCGTGGCCCTCGCCGGCGGTGACGCGGTCGAGCTGACCGAGTGATCGCCGCCACACCATCTTCGACACCGTTCGATTCCCCCAGTCCCAAGGAGCGTCCCATGAAATTCACCATCGCCACCGCCAAGCCCCGCAACCCGTTGGTCGCTCCGACCCGCATGCGCCAAGCCGGCCGTCACGACAGTGGCGACCAGTCGCAGCGCCAACGAGGTCGCGATGAACTGCGCCGCGAGCTGAAGCTCGTCGACCGCGAACGCCACAGCCCCTGAATCCTGTTCTTGTTCTTCGGCTCTGCCCGATCGGTGGAGCACTCTGGAGTCACCACCATGCACCGCCCGCTCTACGTTCCTCAAGTCGCCCACGGTCCCGCGCCCTGGCGCCCCGTGGTTCCCGCCCACCCCGCGCGCCGCTTGGCCGCACGCCAGTTGCGCCGCGCTGGCGTCTGGCTCGCCTGGTTCGCACGGCAACTCGCCGTGCCCGTGGCTCGCCCGGCCGAACCCGGCCCGCTGCCCGAGGTGGAGTTCTGCGCTGAAGCCGGTGCGCCCGAAGGCGCGTTGTTCGTCAACGGCGAATACGTCGGCCGCCTCGACGTGTCCCGCCTGTGATCGGCGCGCGCTGCGCGCGCCTATCGTCACCTACCGGTCGGCGCCCTGGTTCGCCAGGGTCGCCGGCCGGCTTAACTTTGACGCCGGCAGGCCGATAAAGCCGAAAACCGGGCTGCTTCCTGCAGCCGGACTTCGGCACTCATGAACGCACCTGACGCCTCGCTGTTTCCCCCTCGCCGCACGCCGCTGGACGTGGCCGGCTGGGTGCGCTATTTCCAGCAGGCCGAGATCCCGGTGCTGGCCAGCACCGCCAATGCACTGGAAGACCTGCGCGAGAACGAAGACGCGGTCGACGCGCGCATGCTGGCGGATGCGATTTCGGCCGACCCGCTGATGACGCTGAAGCTGCTGGCCTATACCGCCGGCCTGCAACGCGGCAGCCGGCGCCAGACCGATGTCGAAACCGCGACCGAAGCGCTGGTGCTGATCGGCATCACCCCGTTCTTCCGCGACTTCGGACCGCAGCCGACGATCGAGCAGCACCTGGCCGACCAGCCCGAAGCGCTGCAAGGCCTGCGCGATGTGCTGCAACGCGCCCGCCGCGCCGGCCAGTTCGCACTCGGCTTCGCGGTGCATCGCTCCGACCACGACGCGCCGGTGATCCACGAAGCGGCGCTGCTGCACGACTTTGCCGAGATGCTGCTATGGCTGCACGCGCCGCACCTGGCGCTGGACATCGCCTACCGCCAGAAGGCCGACCCGACCCTGCGCAGCGTGGCAGCACAACGGGCGTTGCTCGGCGTCCCGTTGACCGAGGTTCAGCACGCCTTGATGCTGGCCTGGCGCCTGCCCGAGTTGTTGGTCCGCATCACAGATGACCGCCAGGAAAGCGCGAGCCAGGTCCGCAACGTGACGCTCGCGATTCGGCTGGCGCGACACACCGCGCACGGCTGGACCAACCCCGCTGTGCCCGACGACGTGCGCGACATCGCGCAGCTGTTGAACATGGGCCTGGGGCCCACCGAAGCGCTGCTGCGCGAGATCGACAGCTGAACACCCCCGGGTAATCCCCCAAGGGGGTGATAGTGCCGTGGGCATGCCCACGCGACACTGAATTTCTCGGTCGCAAGATCGCCCACACAAAGAAGCAGGTCGGCATGACACCTGACATGAGTCGTCGTTACGGATTGGCCCTGTTCCTGGCCTTGTCCATCGCAGTGGGCGTGGGCCTGCTGTCGATGCCGGCGTTCGACCCGATGTTTCTGCTTCGCCCATGGCTGGGCGCGTGGGCCGGCGGTGCGCTGCTGGCAGCCGGCGCGCTGGTCGGTGGCCATCTCACCTTGCGCCAACTCGGCCGGTGCATCCACCCAGCCTGGTCTGCCCGGCCTACCCTCGCGTTGCTGTGGCTGGGCTGGGGTCTGGCCCTGTCGATCTGGTTGCTGGGCCTGGCGCATGCGCAGCTGGCCGATGGCCGCGCCTTGCTGTGGCTGGCACTCGTGCCCCTGTGGTTGGCCGCGTCGGGTCTGTGGGGCCGCCCGGCGCGTGGCTCAGGCGCTGTCTCGCGGCCCCTTCCGACCGAGCGCCTGCCACAACGTGGCGAGAGCCTCGGGATGGTGCAGCAGGTCGATGTGCGCCGTGCCGGCGATGTGCAGTTGCCGAGCCCCGGGAAGCAGAGCGTTCGAGGCCGGGAAGACGATGTTGTCGCCATGGCCGTAGATGCAGAGGAACAGTTCGCGGCGTGATGCCGGCTCGGCGGCCTCGAGCCGCTGCAGCCAGTCACTGCCCGGCCGCATCTCGCGGGTGTTGCGCCCGAGTTGCGACAGCACGGCCAGCTGGGTGCCGCGGTGCGGCGTGCCAATCGTGATGACACCACGCACCCGTTCGTCGGCCGAATGCCGAGCTAGCCAGGCACGGATCGCCAGGCCGCCCATGCTGTGCCCCACCAGCAGCGGCTTTTCGCCGGTGCAGCTTTCCACCTCGCGCACGGCCACTTCGATCAGCGCCGGGTAGTCGTCGATCGAGCCGAACACCGGCTCCAGGTTGACGGCCACGAACGGCACCCCTGCGGCACGCAGTTGCGCCAGCCAGGGCGTCCACAGCCCCCGGTTGCAGACAAAGCCATGCACCAGCACGACACCAGCCTGGCCGCGCGCGTTCGTCGGCAGAAAGTCCTGCTCGGCATTCGAGGCAAAAGGCTGGCGCCAACCAAAGACCTGCGGCGCCATGCGCACTTCGCCCCACCAGGCCGTCCACCACTGGCGCCAGCTGGCGGGTGGCGCGCTGTCGTACCGGTTGTGCCAGCGCATCAGCGCAAAACTCACCAGCAGCCAGACCGCATGGCTGGCGAGCACCAGCACGACCCCGATCAAAGAACCGACCGGGTGGCCGGCCCGCCAAGGCAGGATGGCCGCCGCCAGCAAGGCGGCAAACCAGCCGAAGACCAGCAGTTGTTGCAAACGGGCCAGCATGGTCAGCGCGACATCGAGGGCAGCATCATCCGCAGAGTGTCACACCACGGCGACACCTTCCGCAGCACCGGGCTAGAGCACAGCCACTAGGCATCGCGCCAAAACGGCGGGCGGCTGCGATAGGCTCTCAGCATCATGGGCAACAGCAACGGCACCAGCACCACCTTGGCCGCCAGCATCCTGGGCCATCTGCAGCAGGTCGAAACTGAGCGACGGGCGCGCGCCACCGAGCCGGCCTGGTCCGCGCGGGTGCGGGCGTTGAAGGCTTACCAGCGCGAGCGCTTTTCGCGCAGCCATGCCGACCTGCTGGCCCACACACGCTATGGCGCCGCGGCCCGCTTCTTTCTCGACGACCTTTACGGCCCGCAGGACTTCGCCGAGCGCGACGCCCAGTTCGCTCGCATCGTGCCGCCGCTGGTGCGGCTGTTCCCGAGCGAGGTGGTGACCACGGTCGACGCGCTGGCCGAGTTGCACGCCTTGTCCGAATCACTGGACAGCGCGATGGCGCGCCTGCTGCCAAGCGATCAGATCGACGCCGCGGCCTACCGCGAGGCGTGGCAAGCGGTGGGTCGGCCCGCCGACCGCCGGCGCCAGATTGACCTGGTGATGACGCTGGGCTCGCAGCTGGACCGCTACACCCGTAACCGCTTCCTGCGCCACAGCCTGAAGCTGATGCGTGGGCCCGCCCGCGCCGCTGGCTTGGGGTCGCTGCAGACCTTTCTCGAGCGCGGCTTCGATACCTTTGGCGCGATGAACGGCGCGGCCGAGTTCCTGACGCTGATCGAGCAACGCGAACGCGCGCTGATGCAAGCCTTGTTCGACACGGCGCCTGTCACCCCGGCGACAGCCGGGCCCGCGGCGTTGGGACAACTACCGTAGCCGGTTGCCGCAGGCGCCCGCAGCATGAGTCGCCCCCGCTCACACCTGATCCCTGGACACGCCGTGACCGACCTCGCCCTGGCTGACGCCCCATCCGCCACGACCACCCAGCGCCCCTGGCTGGCGCACTACCCGCCCGGCGTGCCGGCGCATATCGACACCTCGCGCTACCCGTCGGTGGTCGCGTTGCTGGAAGAGGCTTGGCGACGCCATGCAGCACGCGATGCGTCGTGCTGCATGGGCAGCCGGCTGCGCTTCCGCGAGGTCGACGAGCTGTCGCACACGCTGGCCGCCTGGCTGCAAGACAAGGGCTTGGCCAAAGGCGACCGGGTCGCCGTGATGATGCCGAACCTGCCGCAGTACATGGTGGCGATCGGGGCCATCTTGCGCGCCGGCTGCGTGGTGGTGAATGTCAACCCGCTCTACACCGCGCGCGAACTGGCGCACCAGTTGAAGGACAGCGGCGCGACCGCCATCGTCGTGCTCGAGAACTTCGCCCACACGCTGGAAGAGGCGATCGAAGGCACGGCCGTGCGCCACGTGGTGCTGGCCTCGATGGGCGACCTGCTGGGCTTCTGGAAGGGCCAGCTGATCAACTTCGCCGTGCGCCATCTGAAGAAGATGGTGCCCGAGTTCCGCCTGCCGCTGGGCGAAGGCCGCACGGTCACGCGCTTCAACATGGCGATCGCCGAGGGCACACGCCTCAGTCAGAAGTCGGTCAGCATCGGGCCAGACGATGTCGCGTTCCTGCAGTACACCGGTGGCACCACCGGCGTGTCGAAAGGGGCGACGCTGCTGCACCGCAATGTCGTGGCCAACATCCTGCAGTCCGAGGCCTGGTTCGGCCCGATGCTCGACAAGCTGGGCGACAAGCCGTTGACGGCTGTTTGTGCGCTGCCGCTGTACCACATCTTCGCGCTGACCATCTGCTACCTGATGGGTGCGCGCCTGGGGATCATGAACCTGCTGGTGCCCAACCCGCGCGACATCCCCGGGCTGATCCGCACGCTCAGCGAACACCGGATCAACATGTTCCCGGCCGTCAACACGCTGCTCAATGCCCTGGCCAACGAGCCTGATTTCGCGCGGCTCGACTTCTCCGAACTGGTCGTGACCAACAGCGGCGGCATGGCGGTGCAGCAGGCCACGGCCGAGAAATGGCTGAAGCTCACCGGCTGCCCGGTGGTCGAAGGCTATGGCCTGTCAGAGACTTCGCCGGTGGCCACCAGCAACCGGCTGGACGTGGCCGAGTTCAGCGGCACGATCGGCATGCCGATCCCGTCGACCGAGATCGCGATCCGCGACGACGATGGGCGCGACCTGCCGCTAGGCACGCCGGGCGAGATCTGCATCCGCGGTCCTCAGGTGATGGCCGGCTACTGGAACCGGCCGGACGAGACCGTGAAGGCGATCAGCCCCGATGGGTTCTTCAAGAGCGGCGACGTCGGCATCATGGACGAGCGTGGCTACGTGCGCATCGTCGACCGCAAGAAGGACATGGTCCTGGTCTCCGGCTTCAACGTCTACCCGACCGAGATCGAGCAGGTCGTCAACCTGCACCCGGGCGTGCTCGAGTGCGCGGCGATCGGCATCCCCGATGCGCGCTCGGGCGAGGCAGTCAAACTCTTCGTCGTAAAGAAGGACGCGACGCTGTCCGAAGAGGACGTGGCCGCCTGGTGCCGCGACAACTTCACCGCCTACAAGCGACCCAAGGTGATCGAGTTCCGCGACGAGCTGCCCAAGTCGCCGGTCGGCAAGGTGCTGCGCCGCGAGCTGCGCTCCGGCGCCGGCGGATGAGCGACGCGCACGCCGGCACGCTGAACACGCTTGGCGCGCAGGTGTTGCAGCGCGACTGGCTGTCGGCCAACAACATCGTCTTCGCCGCGGCTGGCGTGGAATCGCCCGCCACGGTGGTGGACACCGGCTACGCGCGCCATGCTGAGATGACGATCACGTTGGTCGAGCGGGCGCTGGACGGCGCAGCGCTGGAACGCATCGTCAACACCCATCTGCACTCAGACCATTGCGGCGGCAACCGCGCGCTGCAGGCACGACACGCGGTCAAGACCTATGTGCCAGCGCCCTCGCTGGAAGTGGTGCAAGCCTGGGACGAGGCCCGCCTGAGCTACCGCGCCACCGGCCAGCTGTGCGAGCGCTTCGACGTGGACGGCGCAATCTCACCGGGCGGCACACTGCGCTTGGGGCCGGCGCAATGGCAAGTACACGCCGCGCCGGGCCATGATCCCGAAGCCGTGCTGCTGTTCGAGCCGCAAACCCGCACCTTGATTTCGGGCGACGCGCTGTGGGAAGACCGGCTGGCGATCATCTTCCCGGAGTTGTTCGGCGAAGACGGTTTCGGCCCGACGCGGCGCACGCTGGACCTGATCGAATCATTGGCGCCGCGCTGCGTGATCCCCGGCCATGGCGCGATGTTCGACGACGTGCCAGCCGCGCTGGCCAGCAGCCGACGGCGACTGCAAGGCTTCGAGAAGGATCCGGCGCGCCATGCGCAGCACGCCGCCCGTGCGCTGGTGATGTTTCACATGATGGAGCACCAGTCGCGCGTGCGTACCGAGTTCGAAGCCTGGTTGCTGCAGACCCCGATCTTCGACCTGAGTGCGCGCGTCTGCCACATCACACTGTCGCCCGCGCGCTGGGCCCAGGAGCTGGTCAAAAAGCTGATCGGCGACGGGCTGCTGCGCTGCGAAGACGGCATGTTGCGGCTGGCACCGCCAGTCGCCTGAAGCCCCACGCGACAATCGGCGCATGCCATTGCACCGGYGCGTGTTCTTCATTGCAGGCTTCGACCCGAAGAGCCCACGCTTCTATCACCACCTGTACCGCAGCCTTGCCGCCCATCGCCCGCCCGGGGCTGAGGGCGCTGACGGCCCGCCCGTGCAAGTCAGCGCCCGTCGCCGGCTGAACGACTGGGCCGACGAATGGGATGTGCACTGGCCGCCCAAAGACGGTGGCGAAGAGCTGCACACCCGCTACACCTTGCTGCGCTGGGACGACATCGTGCGCGCGCACTGGGCACGCAGCGCCGGCACCGTGCTGCGCGACCACTGGAACTTCTATGTCGATGGCAGCCGCCAGAATTTCTTCAGCCGCGCCTGGCGCGCGTCCCGCCTGAACTGGTTCTTCATCGTCTTTCCGCTCGCCGTGGCGTTGGTGATGGCGCTGCTGTGGGGCCTGCTGGCCATCGGCGCAGTGGCGATGTTGCCGGCGACATCGCGCCCTTGGGGGGCGTTGGTCGTTGGCATAGCCGGCTGCGTCGGTGCGTGGTGGAGCTGGCGGCGGCTGTCGCACCGCCTGGGCAGCGAC
>NZ_JBFUGE010000020.1:0-31522 GCF_056403075.1 Ideonella sp. P3_A4
CGCGCACTCAAGGGCTCGCTGCACACCACCGCGCGCACCGCGGCGTGTCGATTCGCCGCGATGGACATGCCCATGCCTGTCCCGCACACCAGGATCGCACGCTCGATATCGCCGCCTTCGATAGCGCGCCCCACGGCGTGTGCGAAGTCGGGGTAGTCACATGAGTCGCTCGCGAGATCGGGGTCGGGCCTCTCATCGCAACACCGCACCATCGGACGCTAGTGATGTTGCAATGCAAGGCCCAACACCGCCTTGGCGACACAGCCCTGGAAGGGAGGCGGCAGATGATCTCGACCGGCCGGCATCCGCGGCACCGCGCGGACCACCGAAGCGCGCTGCCTCGGCGAGGAGGGCTGCCGCGTTGCTACAGCCATCTGCCGGGCAAAGGTTGAACTGCTCAGTCCTCTGCCCAAATGAGCAGGACTACTGCTGGCGCCGCCGGCTTCGGAGTGGCTGGCGTAAACACAGGAGGCAGCACAGTTGGATCCGCGCCGATGTCAGGTACGAGGAACGGGATGACGGCATCAACGTTCTCGACGATTCGACTCATCCATCTTGCTCCGGGGTTGGTCGCCCTGATGATGTCCTTGCGGGCATCGGCCTCCTGCCGGTTGCTGCAGATTTCGATTGAAAGTTGCACCATGAGCTACTCCCAGCTTACTTGCATGCCGCACTTGATCCGACGGCAGCAGCCATTGCCGCGCGGATGTGGGGATTCTGGCCAAGCATCGTCCTAAAGCTGGACGTGTCGGAGGCACCCTTGACTAGGAACTGGAAGTCCTTGAGCGCCCCGCTGCCGTTGGCATCCGCGAACAGTTGGTCGCGCTTGGCAGGGATGAGGCTACCTTGCGGTGCAATGCAGCTCATGATGTTGGCAGCGTCGTCCGTTACCGTCCTGATCATGTTCTTCTTTGCCAACTCGACCCGGGTCTCGGCTAGGATGGCTTTCTCCATGACCAAGGCATTGATCAAGCGTTGGCAATAGGCCCGCGAATCCAGTTCCTGTGCCCTGACTTGTGCATCTTCCGATATCTTGTTAGACGTGATGACAGACATGCAACTGTCGACGACATAGTCCTTGTTGAGCACTGTCACGACGATGTCCTTCACCGCGCCAGACAGAGCAACGGTCGCATCCTTGCTCAATGCCGCGCGCGGAGTTGGCGTGCTGAACTCAGAGTCGCCGGTCGTCCCCGCCGCGCTCGAGGCCGACGACGAGTCCGGTGTCTTCGCGATTTCGGCCGTCACGCTCTGCGCGTTGTCGTAGACGCGTTGGTTCAATTCGACTCGCGCCTCGACTGCCCTCAGGCTTGCTGCGGCCGCATCCCGCATGCTGCGACGATATGCAACCTCGGACTTCGCAAGCGCGACTTTCTCCTCATCGCGCGTCTCAGCGTCCTCTAGCGTCGACAGCGCCGCTTCGGCCCGGACGACGGCGGCTTCCGCCAGTGTGTGCTTCTCGCTGGCTGCGGCTTGCTCCGCCTTCGACTCCTCGAGTCGCTTGAGGGCACGAGCCTCGTGAGCGCTTGCCTCAGCAAATAGCTTCGAGTTGTTGAGCGCAGTGGCGAATGAATTGGAGCTGCTGGACCCAGTGAGGGATGCTTGGTTTGCCGCCACAGCTCCGGTGAGTTGCTCAACGGCCAGTATTACTGCCGTTAGGTCCTGGCTTCTGTTCAACAAGGTGACCACCTGCGCTTCACCTACGCCGCCGTTTGCATACGCCTCGCACATGCGGTAAAGCGCGTCGCGCATCAAAGTTATGGACTGGGTGCGCAAGCCAATGCTGGCGGCCGTGCTCTGGCCACCGCCAGATACAGATACGGACCCCTTCGCCGGTGCACTGGCCCCCACCCCCAGTGCAGCGGCATAGGCAGCCAATGCATCAGGGCTAGGCTCGGCGCAATATTTTCCGAGTTTGTTGACGATCAAGAGCCGTTGCTGGACATCCAAGTGGATCGCCTTCGGATCCCCCAGCGCGGTCGTTCTATCAATGGTGTTTAGGTTGGCACAGCCAGAAATCATTGCCACGCCAGCAGATGCAGCGATGGCGGCCACTAGCCTACGGACCATTGGCTTCTGCAGCACTTGGATCTCCTCACGTTCGGACAGGATGGTCACGGCCTTCGTGACCTCAATACCGACTAGCGTCCCGGGACCCAGGTTTGTCCTTGACGTGGGCAACGCCGTCAGCGCTCCTGCGCGCTGCTCATCCTATTTGGGGCGTGGCCAAGCTGCTTAATCAATGTTGCGGATGAGCGGCGGGCATCCCACATGCTACGGAGCCACGACGAGGGGCTCGCCAGCTGGTGCAGGTTGGGAAGTCCAGTCGAACGTTGCTTCCATCAGCCAAGTCCGTCGGCACGATCCACCACTCCAACATTTGCAAGAGTGGCAAATGGCAGTTGACTGGCCGATTCATCCTGGATGAAGGTCCAAGGAAGTTCGGGGCTTCCGAATGTGTGCCTGGAAGCGGATCCGAGCGGCAATTTCGGGATGGCGAGATAAATACAGCGTATGTCTCTTCAGGGGCCGGTACCGCAAGTTCGTGTAATGGCGAACGGGCGGCCGCGCAGCGCGCATCACACGCCTACCTGCCACGGTAGCAGTACCTCGGACAGCTGCCGTTCGAGTCGGCGCCGGTCACCGTGCTCTATGACCGCTTGGTATCAGTCAGCATGAGTAGACCCACCCGGACCCCACAGTCCGCAACCGCCGCAAAGCGGCCACGCCCCCCCGCATGCCGTTTCAAGCCAGATTGATCTTCGCCACACGCGCCGCGTGCCGCCCGCCTTCGAACGTGGCGCCAAGGAACGCGTCCACGATGTCGATCGCCGTGCCTTCGCCCACGACGCGCGCGCCGATGCAAAGCACGTTGGCGTCATTGTGTTGGCGGGACATCCGCGCACTCAAGGGCTCGCTGCACACCACCGCGCGCACCGCGGCGTGTCGATTCGCCGCGATGGACATGCCCACGCCTGTCCCACACACCAGGATCGCACGCTCGATGTCGCCGCGTTCGATGGCGCGCCCCACGGCGTGTGCGAAGTCGGGGTAGTCACACGAGTCGCTCGTGGTGGTGCCGAACTCGCGCACGGCGACGCCGCGCTTCTCGAGCTCTGCCACCAAGGTGCGTTTCAGCGCCAGGCCCGCGTGATCAGAGGCCACGCCCAGTGGTTGTTTGGTCATGATCGATTCCCCGTCTTCTGCGTGCGTCTCACGCCACCGCATAGTCGACAACCAGCACATCGGCCAACCACGGCTTCAACTCGCGCACGAAGGCCAGGTGCGCCGAATGAGGCAGGTAGATGTCGCGGGCGGCTTCGTCGTCGAAGGTGACGAGAAAGCAATGCGTGAACCCCTTGTCCAGCTGCTCCGGGCTGGCGTTGGGGCCCCACTCCAGCGAGCGCACTTGCGGGATCTGCGTGGCCAACGAGACGAATGCGGCGGTCAGCTCAGCGCGACGCTCGGTGGTGGCTTCTTCGGAAAACTTCAACAAGACAACGTGTCGGATCATGGTGGCTACATTCAGCGCTTCTCTACAGGCGGCGCAGGGTATCACCCGACACCGGATGGCTGAAGACGCAGGCTTGGCGAGTCCGCCCCCGAGGGAATCAAGGAACTCGGGAACGGCCCTTCATTCCTTGACAGGCGCCCGAGGCTCCGATGCTGCACGCTCGGCCGCTGTGCGCAGCGGCACGGCGACGATGGCCGTGGGCTGCAGGGCCTCGGGTTGCCGGATCGTGCCGTCGGGCTGGTAGGCCGCCACATACGAATTGGCGATCACGTGCAGGGCATCGCCCACCACCACGCCGGTGGTGGGCTCCGCGAACGCCGGATGGTGGTGCGACTGCAGCACCGTGAGCCCGCGGATGCGCTGCCCGTCTTCCGACAACGCAATGCGCACCACGCGGCCCGGGTTGGTCGTGTTCTGCACGCCGACCAGATCGCCCTCGTGCCAGTACAGGCCGTCGATGCCGCCCGTGGCCACGTCGTCCGGCTGCGGCAGCCGCATCGTGTGGCCCGTCAGCGAGTTCACACGCGCAATGCCGGTGGACAGCGTCACGTAGACGCTGCCGTTTGGAGAGACCGCCACGCCATTGGCACCGCGCAGGCCCCCTGCTTCGCCGACGCGCAGAAAGCGCCGCTCGCCGGGACGATGCACCCACAGCGAGCCCGCGGCGGAATCGGTGACGAACAAGGTGCCATCGCGCCCGAACGCCAGATCGTTGAGCTGAACGGCCTCGGGCACCGCCATCCGCTGGATCACGCGGCCCTTCGCCAAGCTCCAACACACCACCTCGTTGCGGCGCTGCTGCTGAGCCGCCTGCTCGAAGCCATTGGTGCTGACGGCGCACAGGCGGTCGCGCGGCGCGTCGACCGCGAGCCCCAGCACGGCCTCCAGGCGGTCTGCGTCGCTGGTGAAGTCGCGCAGCTTGCCGCGCGCGTCGATCGCCACGATCTTGCGTTGCGCGATGCTGCCCACGTAGTGCACCTTGCGCCTGATGTCGTAGGCGATGCCTTCGGGGATCAGGCGGGGATCCTGAAGCCGCATGAGCACCGGAGCTTCAGCGGTGGCGGGCTCGTCTTCGATCAAACGGCGGCGCACTGTCTGGAAGTCCGGATGCTCCCAGACCAGGTCGAAGCCTGCATCCTTGGGTGGCACCAGGCCCAGCTGCCGCCCGACCAGCTGCTTGAGCGCGGCGACGGCTGGCTCGGCCTGGCCCATCGAGGCCAGGGTCATGGCTTCGTAGTAGACCAACAGGCCGTCGCCCGGTCGCTCCACTTTCAGCTCGCGGATGCGCTGCAGCTGGCGCTCCAGTGGCGTGGGGTTGGTCGCCGCGGAGGAAGCTGCGGACGCAGCGGCGGACGGAGCCGCGGACGAAGCGGGTTCGGCAGGCGCGGAGGCCGCCGCAGCTGGCTCATCCGTGGCCGCGGCCGCGGCAGCGGTTCCGGTAAGGGCGCCGCAGACGRCCAGGGCGAAGTGCAGCAAGAGCAGGTGCTTCATCGTGGGCGCAGCATAGTCAGGCCCTCGGGCCCCTGGCAGTCGGGCTCACCCGGGGGCTTGCTGCGCACCGCAGCGTCGAGTCAATCCGCCGCCACCACCACCCTGACCCCCAGCGCCTCTACATCCGGCCACGGCCGGTCGCTGACCAGCGTGTGCACATCGGACCAGCGCGCCACGCCGAAAGGCGACACGTTGTGCAGCTTCGAGTGATCGGCCAGCACCAGCGTGCGTGAGGCGGCGGCGATCATCGCGCGCTTGGTGGCGGCGTCGGCCTCGTCGGTCACTGTCACGCCCATCGCCAGGTCGACCGAGCAGGCGCCAGGCACGGCCCAGTCTGCACGGCAGTTCAGCAGCATCTCGCGTGCGGCCGGGCCCCACAGCGCGCGCGATTGCGTGTGCCAGGTGCCGCCGGTCAGTACCAGTTGAACGCCAGGGTCCTGGTCGAACAGGGCCGCCACATCCAGCGAGTTGGTGATCACCGTGACCGGTCGCACTGTCAGCGCCCGCGCCAGGCTTAGTGAGGTCGACCCCGCGTCGATGATCACCGTCTGGCCCTGCTCGATCAGCTCAGCGCCGGCGCGGCCGATCGCGCGCTTGGCATCGGCCAGCACGCTCGAGCGCTCGGCAAAGTTCAGCCGCGCCGTGTCCAGCGACACCGCGCCGCCATGGGTCTTGTGCAGCGCGCCTTGGGCTTGCAGATCGAGCAGGTCGCGGCGGATCGTGTGCTCAGAGACACCGAGCATTCGAGCAAGACCGAGCACTTCCACGCGCCCCTTGTCTTGCAACTGCTTCAGGATGCGGGCGTGGCGCTCTTCGCTGAACCGCGGAGGCAACTTCGGCTGTCGGGTCATTCGGCGATTCTACTTGGCCGCACTGCCCCACCATGCTCTAATGTGCTCGATTTTGAATAAATTTGCTCGATCACTGATGAGCAGGAGCAACGCTTGACCGACTCTCCCTCCCCCGTCCGCCGCGCCGAGCACTGGGCTTGCGCGGCGGTCTTCTTTGTCAATGGATTCGGGTTCGCGAGCTGGGTCTCGCGCATTCCGGCCGTGCGCGACGCGCTGCTGCTGACCGAGAGCCAGCTCGGCATGGCGTTGCTGGCCATGGGGGTCGGCGCACTGTGCTCGTTTCAGCTCGCCGGCCGTGGCCTGGGCTACCTGAGCGCACGCACGCTGACGCTGGCCACCGGTTTTCTGTATTGCTACGCGCTGCCGCAACCGGTGATGGTCGGTTCCTTGCCGGTGCTGGCGTTGACGCTGTTTCTGCTCGGCGCAACCAGCGGCGCGATGGACGTCGCCATGAACGCGCTGGCGGTCGAGGTCGAGGCGCGGCAGGGCAAACCCATCATGTCGGGCCTGCACGGGCTGTGGAGTGCCGGGGGCCTGTGCGGCGCGAGCCTGGGCGGGCTGATGGCGCAGCAAGGCGTATCGCCGTCAGCACACATCATCGGTGTGGCCTGTGCGTTGGCGGTGGTCCTGTTGATTGCACGCCAGTGGCTGCCCGACCTTCCGGCCAATCCGGCCGAAGCCGGGCCGCGCTTTGCGTTCCCCGAGCCCGCGATGCTGGGCCTGGGCGCAATCGTGTGCTGCGCGTTCCTGATCGAGGGCGCGATGGCCGACTGGAGCGCGGTCTACCTGAAGGACACGCTCGGCACCACCGCGGCCAAGGCGGCGCTGGGCTACGCCGCCTTCTCGTTCGCGATGATGGGCTTGCGGCTGGCCGGCGACAGGATCGTCGCGCGCTGGCGCGCTGCGAACCTGCTGCGCCTGGCCAACGCCGCAGCGGCGGCGATGATGGCGCTGGCCATCGCGACGCAGCACACCGTGCTGACGATGATCGCTTTCGTGCTGGTCGGGCTCGGGGTCGCGGTGGTGGCACCGCTGGTCTTTGGCGCCGCGGCGCGCCGCTCGCAGCACAGCCCTGGCCACGGCATTGCAGCGATGGCCACGCTGGGCTACGGCGGCTTTCTGATGGGCCCGCCGGCGATCGGCTGGCTGGCCCACCTGACCAGCCTGCGCATGGCGCTGCTGCTGGTCGCCCTGCTGGCCACAGCGATCGCCTTGCTGTCGCGCCATCTCGACGAGCCCGCTCCGCAGCCTTCAGCATGACGTGCCGCGACGCTGTTATGCTGCGGCTCGTGAACACGCGCCTGCACAGCCCGCTCTCGCTGCGACGAAATGCCCGACGACTGATCGTCGAGCGGACTCGTCCAGCCTGAACGTCGCCCTCTAGCAGACCGGCGTTTACTCCCAAGGCCACGAGACCCCTCGTGGCCTTTGTTGTTTCTGGCGCGTGCCCACTCTTGCAGAGGGCGCGAGTGCCCAGGGCAGCGGTCGCCGCGTCGGTGTCTGGTGGTTGCTTTCTCACCTCCTTCCCAGGAATGCAACCGTGCTGACGACGACTGAACCGACGACCCAACCGCCCCCGCCCGCCAACGTCTCCGCTCCGCCCAAGCAGCGAGCCTTTGCCGACTTCCCTGTGCAGGCGCTGATGCCCTTCACGCAGCGCCCGCCAGTGGTTTTCACCGAAGGCCGCGGCAGCTGGCTGCAAGATTCGCAAGGCCGCCGCTACCTCGACCTGGTGCAGGGCTGGGCCGTCAACACGCTGGGCCACGCGCCGCCCGAGATCGCCCGTGCGCTCGCCGACCAGGCCGGCCGCCTGCTGCATGTGGGCCCGGGCCTGCACAACGCGCCGGCGATCGAGCTGGCCGATCGGCTGACGAGCTTGAGCGGACTCGAGCGCTGCTTTCTCGCCAGCAGCGGCGCGGAGGCGAACGAAGGTGCGATCAAACTGGCGCGCAAGTTCGGGCGCAAGAAGCGCGGCGGTGCGCACGAGATCATCACCTTCCGCAACGCCTTCCACGGCCGCACGCTGGCCACGATGAGCGCCAGCGGCAAGCCCGGCTTCGACACGATGTTCGCGCCGCAGGTGCCGGGCTTTCCGAAGGCAACGCTGAACGACATCGGCTCGGTCACTGAACTGATCGGCCCCGGCACCGTGGCGGTGATGCTGGAGCCGATCCAGGGCGAGGCCGGCGTGATCGAGGCGACGCCGGACTTCCTGCGTGCACTGCGGCGCTTGTGCAGTGAACTGGGCCTGCTGCTGATCGTCGACGAGGTGCAGACGGGCATCGGCCGCACCGGTACGCTGTTCGCGCATGAGCAGGCCGGCATCACGCCCGACGTGATGACGCTGGGCAAGGGCTTGGGTGGCGGCGTGCCGATCGCGGCGCTGTTGGCCAAGGACGAGGTCTGCTGTTTCGAACCGGGTGACCAGGGTGGCACCTACACCGGCAACCCGCTGGTCTGCGCGGCCGCGTTGGCGGTGCTGCAGGTCGTCACGACGCCGGGTTTTCTGGCGGCGATGAACGAGCGCGCCGTGCACTTTCGCGACGGGCTGGACGCCTTGGCGCTGCGCGAAGGTGGCCCGCTCTGCAGCGGCCAGGGCCTGTTGTTGGCGCTCGAACTGCCGCAGCCCGGCCGCGCGCAGCGGCTGGCCGACGCATTGCGCGAGCGCCCCGGCCAGGGCATGCTGCTGAACGCGGTGCGGCCCGAACGCCTGCGCCTGATGCCGGCGCTGAACGCCAGCCCACAAGACCTGGCGCTGGCGCTGGCCTGGTTGGACGAGGCATTGCGCACGTTTGCCTGAACTGTGCGTTCGGGCGCCAGTTCGGCGTAAGTTGGTGCTGCTGATATCGCAGCCCGCTCTCTTCTCCGCACTGCCGCCGCCCTCATGCCGCTCACAGAAAGCCCGTGGCTCAGCCGCACCCGTCGCCACGGGCCCGGGGCGGCGGTGGCGCTGCTGTTGCTGGTGCTGTGGGGGCTGGTGCTGTGGTTTTCGGTCGCGCAGCAGCGCCGGCTGCTGGATGAATCCGAACGGGCGCTGGCTCTCACCGACCGTGCGCTGGCCGGCCAGACCGATGCGCTGTTGAGCGGCGCGCAAGGCGATCTGCTGGTGATCGAGCAATGGCTGCGCCAGCGCGCGGATCGGTCGGCCATGCCGGCGGTGTCCGACGATCCCGGCCTGCGCCGGCTGATCCGGACGATGGACGAAGCCAACCAGGGGGGCTTGCTGCTCGGGTTGGTCGACACGAGCGGCCGCATCGTGCTGCCCGGCAGCGCTGGGGAACAGTTGCGACCGCTGGCGATGGCACCGCTGGACGCGTCCGGCGAGTTGCCTGTCGAAGGCGGCAGCCGCTTCGGCCTTTACCCGGCGCTGGACGGCGCGGCCGGCATGCGCCGCGTCTGGCCGCTGCTGCTGCACACCGATGCCGGTGCGGCCGGCGGCGTCGGCGCCATCGTGGCGCTGATCAACCTCGACCGCCTGGCGGGGCTGCACGAGTCGCTGCGCCAGCGGCCTGCCGGCACCGTCGTGCTCATCCGCAGTGACGGGCTGGTGATCAGCCGCGTGCCCGAGTTGCCCAGGCTGGTGGGGCGCAACATGCTGGCGGCGGACAGCGCCGTCGGCCGCATGCTGGGGCGAGACGAAGGCACCACTACCTACAGCGGCAGCGCGACCGACGGCGTGCGACGCCTGGTGGCCTTCCGCCGCGTCAGCAACTTTCCGGTCAGTGCGCTGGTGACGCAAGCCGTCGACGACGCGCTGACCACGTACCACGAGCGGCGCCGGTTGGTGATCGGCCTGTGCGCCCTGTTGACGACGCTGATCGCTGCGCTGGCCTGGGTGCTGGCGCGCGCCCGGCGCAGCGACCGCGTGCGTCAGGCGCAGCTGGCCGCCGTCAGCGACGAAGCACCGATCGGCATGTTTCGCGCCGGGCCGGACGGGCAGCTGACCTACGTCAACGAGGCCTATCTGAGGATCCACCAGATGGCGCGCGCCGACGCGGCCGACGGCTGGCTGCAGTTGCTACCGCCGGCGGCGCGCGGCCCTGCCCGCCTGGCATGGACGCGCACGGTGACGGGCCGGGAGCCGACGGACGTCAAGCGCCGGCTGCACCGGCCCGACGGCAGCGTCATCCTGGTCGCCGTCAACAGCCGGCCGGTGGTCGTCGACGGGCAGGTGGTCGGCCATGTCGGCACGGTGGCCGACATCACCGAGCAGGCGCGCGCCCAGAAGGCCTTGCGCACGCTGACTGCGATCTTCGACGCCACCACCGACTACGTCGTGCAGACCGACTTCAGCGGTCGATTGACCTACATGAACCCGGCCGCGCGGCGCCGCAAGGGCATTGCGCCGGATGCGCCGATCGAGCACCTGCGGGTCGACGAGATCAACCCGCCCGACATGGTCGACAAGCACCGGCGCGAGATCGTGCCGACGGCCATCGCCCACGGCGTGTGGATCGGCGAGACGATCCAGTGGGACGCCGAGCGGCGTGAGGTGCCGGTCAGCCACATCGTGATCGCGCACCGCGGCGCCGACGGGCGGGTCGAGTACTTCAGCGGCATCATGCGCGACATCACGGCCGAGAAGGCCGGCCGGCAGGCGCAGCAACGCAGCGATGCCATCCTGCGTTCGGTGGCCGAGACCATCCCGGCGATCGTGGCGGTGCTCGACAACGAGCAGCGTTACCGCTTCACCAACACCGCCTTCGAGCAGTGGCGCGGCGTGGCGCGCGAACAGATGGTGGGCCGCACGATCCGCGAGGTGCTGGGCGAGGCCGACTACGCGCGCAGCCTGCCATTCATCGAGCGTGCGCTGGCTGGCGAAACGGTGGTCTTCGAGCGCGGCTACCCGGGCGGCAGCAGCAATGCCGAGCGGCACCTAAAGGTCAGCTACATCCCGCTGCGCCTGGTCGACGGCCGCCTGGACGGCTTCATCGGCCTGGCGCAGGACATCACCGAACACCGCATCGAGGAGGCGAGGCTGCGCAGCCTGAGCCGTGTCGACGCGCTGACAGGCGCCCTCAACCGCGCCGGCTTCGAACACGCGCTCGAGCAGCGCTCGCGCCTCGCCGCGCGGCCGCTGTGCGCGCTGCTCTATATCGACCTGGACCGCTTCAAACAGATCAATGACCAGCACGGCCACCCGACCGGCGACGAGGTGCTGCGCATCTTTGCGCAGCGGCTGCGCCATGTGGTGCGAGACGGTGACGCCATCGCGCGGCTGGGTGGCGACGAGTTCGCGGTGCTGCTGGACGATGTGCGTGGTGCAGGCAATGCCGAGGCGGTGGCGGAGAAGGTGCTGGCCGCAGCGACCGAGCCGGTCGCCATCGAAGACTTGCTGCTGCATTTCGGCGCCAGCGTCGGTATCGCGCTGTGGCCGCCGGGCGACCTGCAGTGGCCGGCATTGATCGAACGGGCCGACCGCCAGCTCTACCGCGCCAAGGCTGAAGGCCGCGGGCGCTACGCCCTGGACAGTTGACGCACCGCGCGTGGCGCTTGGCTGCGCAGCTTCGATCCGGCCGTGTCGGCGCTTGCTTCGGCTGCTTTTCTCGAGCAGGCGGCACCGTGATACCGCTACCACGGCCGATTCGCTGGCGGCGATATACGAAATTCGAGCCACGTGCACGTTTCCACGCCATCTGGCGGGAAGTTCACACGCTTATCAAGCTCTCCCTACAAGAACCCATCGTCGATAAACGAGGCTGTGCGGGTTCTCCCTAGATATTTGGCGGAGCTCTTCTTTTTTCCGCACAAGATCAACGGAGACGGAGTGATGGGTACTTTCTTGAACTTGAAGATTGGCGTGAGGCTTGGCCTGATGGTCACCGGCATGCTGTTGATGATGGCCGCGATGACGGGTGCCGGCATGTGGGGCTTGAATTCGCTCTTCAGCATGACCCGGCAGACGCTGGAGCAGGACGTGGCGCTGGCCCAGCACGCGGCCGACCTGCAGATCCTGGTGCTGCAAGAGCGCCGCTTCGAGAAGGACAGCTTCATCAACCTGGCCGACGCCGACAAGCGCAACGGCTACGTGAAGAAGTGGAAGGACGCCGGGGCCAAGCTGCAGGCCACGCTGGCCAAGGCCCAGGCGCTGAACCTGCCGGACCAGGACAAGAAAGACCTGGTGCAGATCGGCGACAGCTACAAGGCTTATGCCGACGGCTACACCGGCACGATGGCGGCCATTGACGGCGGCCAGCTCACCTCGACGCAAGACGCCAACGCCGCGTTGGGCAAGTTCAAGGAATCGGTGCTCGGCATGGAAAAGGCCGTCGACGCGGTGAACGAGCGCGCGATGCAGCGCGCCGGCGCCGTGATCGGTGTGATCGACGGTGTGCGTGGTCGCAGCGCGTCGATCCAGATYGGCCTGACCCTGCTCGGCATGCTGCTGGCCGCGGTCAGTTGCTGGTACGTGACCCGCACCATCACCCGCCCGCTGGCGCTGGCCGTGAAGGCAGCCGAGACGGTGGCCGCAGGCGACCTGACCTCGAACATCAGCGCACGCTACCGCGACGAGACCGGCCAGTTGCTGGCCGCGCTGCAGCGCATGAACACCAGCCTGGTCGACATCGTCGGCCAGGTGCGCGGCGCCAGCGAGTCGATCGCCACCGGCTCGACGCAAATCGCCAACGGCAACGCCGACCTGAGCCAGCGCACCGAAGAACAAGCCAGCAACCTGCAGCAGACCGCCGCGTCGATGGAGGAGCTGACGGCCACCGTCAAGCACAACGCCGACACCGCGCGCCAGGCCACCCAGCTGGCCGCAGGCGCATCCGAAGTGGCTGTGCAGGGCGGCACGATGGTTGGCCAGGTCGTGCAGACCATGGACGACATCAGCGCCAGCTCGAAGAAGATCGCCGACATCATCGGCGTGATCGATGGCATCGCGTTCCAGACGAACATCCTGGCGTTGAACGCCGCGGTGGAAGCAGCGCGCGCCGGTGAACAAGGCCGCGGCTTCGCGGTGGTGGCSGGYGAAGTGCGTTCGCTGGCCCAGCGCAGCGCCAATGCCGCCAAGGAGATCAAGACCCTGATCGGCGAGAGCGTCGAGAAGGTCGACAACGGCACCCGCCTGGTCGCCGACGCCGGCCAGACCATGGACAACATCGTCAACCAGGTCAAGCATGTCAGCGACCTGATCAACGAAATCAGCAACTCCAGCCTCGAGCAAAGCAGCGGCATCGGCCAGATCGGTCTGGCCGTCACCCAGCTCGACACCGTCACGCAGCAGAACGCCGCGCTGGTGGAAGAAAGTGCGGCAGCCGCTGAAAGCCTGAAGCACCAGGCCGGCAACCTGGCCGACATGGTGGCGGTGTTCAAGCTCGCGGCCTGAGCACCTTCGACCAAAGAAAACGGGCGCCCTCGCGGGCGCCCGTTTTGCTTGAGCTGACGCTGGATCAGCGCTTCTTCAGCAGCTCGTTGACCGCCGCTTCGGTCTGCAGGTCGCGGCCGGTGGCCAGCAGGGCCGGATCGTGCGGGACCTTGATGTCCGGCTCGATCAGCGCCTTCTCCATGAACTCACCCTTCGCGTCGCGGAAGCCGACCTCGGGGATGCCGAAGTACAGCGTGCCGTCCTGCAGCGTCTCCCACCACACGGCCGTGCCGGTGCCGGCCACTGGCATGCCCAGCAGCTTGCCGACACCGAGCTTGCGGTAGGTCCACGGGAACAGGTGCGCGTCGGAGTAGTTGCTCTCGCTCATCAGCACGATCGACGGCTTGACCCACTTGCCGGTCGGCTCCCAGCCCAGCTGCTGGCCGCGCGGCAGGAACTCCAGGTACTGCTTGCCGGACAGGAAGGTGGCCAGTTCGTCGTGCAGGTTGCCGCCGCCGTTGAAGCGGGTGTCGACGATCAGCGCCTCCTTGCCGCTGTGGCGGCCGAGCACCTCCGAGAACACGTCGCGGTAGCTGTCATCGTCCATGCCACGCACGTGCACGTAGCCCAGGCGACCGTTCGACAGCTTCTCGACCATCTCGCGCTCGGTCTTGACCCAGCGCTTGTAGAGCAGCTCATTCTGCTCAGGCAGCGGGATGGGCTTGACGACCTGCTCGAAGCGCTTGTTCTTCGCCGGATCGAACACGCTCAACTCGATGCGCTTGCCTGCCTTCTGGTTCAGCAATGAGTCGACCTCGGCACCGGCCGCGATGGCCACGCCGTCGATCTTCTCGATCACCATGCCCGCCTTCAGCGTGACCTTGGCGTTGACCAGCGGCCCGCCTTCGATCACCTCGGCGATCTTCAGGCCGGCACCGGTGTAGGCCTCGTCGTAGAACGCGCCCAATGCGGCGGTAGCGTCGGCGTCCTTCGGATGCGCGCGGTAGCCCGAGCCGGTGTGCGACACGTTCAGCTCGCCCAGCATCTCGCTCATCGCCTCGGCGAAGTCGTGGTTGTCGGCGATGAACGGCAACTGGCGCTCGTAGACCTTGCGGTAGTAGGCCCAGTCAACGCCGCCCATGTCGGCCACGTAGAGCTTCTCGCGCGTCTGGCGCCAGATGTGCTCGAACATCTCTTGCCGCTCGGCCGTGCGGTCCAGGCGCATCTCGGCGCTGAACTCCATCGGCTCGGCCTTGATCTCGCCCTCTTCCTTCGGCACCTTGAACTTCTTGATGCCACCGCCGACGAGCACGAAGCCGTTCTCGCCCTTCGCGTCAAGCTGCAGGTCGAAGGACTCCCCCTCGCCGCGCTCGGCCTTGCCGGCCGGGAACTCGGCGACCTTCTTGACCGCCTTCTGCCGCGGCTTGACCGACCACAGCTCGACGGCTTCGGCGGCCTGCACGAGATAGAACAGCGTCTCGCCGTCCGGCGTCAGGGCCGCGGCGCGCAGCGAGCCGGAGTTGGGCGTCAGGCGCACGACGCGGTCTTCAAGCCCCTCGCGCTCGACCTTGACCGGCTCGGGCAGCTTGATCGCTTCTTCGTCGTCTTCCTTGCCCTTCTTCTTGTCATCGGCCTTGCCCTTGTCTTTCTTGTCGTCGGCCTTCTTGTCGCCGTCTTTCTTGTCGTCCTTGTCTTCTTCCTGCTTCTTCAGCAGCGCGAACTCGCTCTTTTCCAGGTTGAAGCGGTCGAAGGCCTCCTGGGTCAGGAACATCTCGAACAGGTCGAAGTTCGCCGCGCCACCGGTGCCGTGCAGGCCCATGCGGTCGCTGTACCAGAGCAGGGACTTGCCGCCATTGGTGAACACGGGGTGGTTGTCTTCGTAGCCGCTCTTGGTCAGGTTCAGCAACGGGCCCTTGCCCTGTGCGTCGATCAGGCCGACCTCGTTGCTCCAGCGGTTGTGGTCGACGAAGTTGACCAGCAGCGACTTGCCGTCGGGCGACCAGTCGAACCACTGGTCGCCGTCGGAGTACGAATAGTTCATCGCACCGGCCAGCACCTCGCGCACCTTGCCGCTGGCGATGTTGAGCACCTTCAGCGTCGTGCGGCCTTCGAGGAAGGCCACTTCCTTGCCGTCAGGCGAGTAGCGCGGCTGGAAGTTTTCCTTGCCGTTCTTCAGCAGTGTCTTGACTGGCACGTTGGACGCGCTGAAGAAGTACGGCGTGTCCTTCTTCTTGCCCGTCAGGTGGGCCTCATAGAGGTTCCACGAGCCGTCGCGTTCACCCGCGAAGACCAGGTGGCGGCCGTCGGGGCTGAAGCTGAGCGAGCGCTCTTGCGCCGGCGTGTCGGTGATGCGGCGGGTGTCGCCGAACTCGGTCGACGCGACGAAGACTTCGCCACGCACGATGAAGGCCACTTCCTGCCCATCGGGGCTGACGGCGATCTCGGTGGCACCTTCGCTGAGCTTGACGTTCTCGATCCGGTCGACGCGGGTGTCGGCCGCGATCTGCACCGCCACCTTCTTCGGCTCGCCGGCGCCGGGGGCCAGCGTGTAGAGCTCGCCGTCGTAACCGAAGCTCAGCGTGCCGTTCTTGGCGATGCTCAGGAAGCGCACCGGGTTCTTCGTGAACTGGGTGACCTGGGTCGCTGCCTCGGGCTGGTTCAGCGGCATCTTCCAGACGTTGAACGAGCCGCTCTTTTCACTCAGGAAGTAGACCGACTGCTCATCCGGCGCCCAGACCGGGTTGCGGTCTTCGCCGCCGAAGTTGCTGAGTTGACGGTGCTGGCCGGTCTTCGCGTCGTACAGCCAGATGTCGCGCGCTACCGGCGAGACGTGATGCTTGCGCCACGCGTTTTCGTAGCCCTTCACGTCTTCATAGACGAGCTGCGTGCCGGCACCGTTGAACTGGCCGGCCATCGCCGGCGTGCTGAAGATCTGTGTCGGCCGCTTGCCGCCGTCCACCGAGACCTTGTAGAGCTCGCTCATCAGGCCGCTGGGGAATTGCACGTTGGTGCGCGAATCCATGCGCGTGGCCCTGAACAGCACTTCCTTGCCGTCCGGCGTGAACGACAGCGGCACCTCGCCGGCCGAATGCGTGGTCAGCCGGCGCGAAGGGCCACCTGCCGCATCGACCACGAAGACGTCGAAGTTGCCGTGGGTATCGCTTGCGTAGGCGATGTTGCGGCCATCGGCCGACCAGACCGGCGAGAAGCTGTGGTGGCCGTTGCCCACCAGCAGCCGCGCGACGCCACCGCCCGTGGGCACGACAAACAGGTTGCCCTGGAAGGCAAAGGCAATCTCCTGCCCGTTGGGCGAGATGGCCGAGTAGCGCAGCCACAGCGGGTCTTTCAGCGGGCCCAGCGGCGCGGCCGCGGCTTGCGCCTGAGTGGCCAGGGCCGTGGCCAGCATCAGCGCCGCCAGGCGGCAGGGGGTCAGACGTCGTGTCATGAGTTTTGGGGGGAGCGACGGTATTTGAAGGCCGCCAATATGCCTCACGGCGACGATGGAATTGCCCTCGGTCCGACGAAATGCGCCTTCGCGAGGATGAATCGCTGGTGCCCCCCTAACCCCACTTCGGGTGAACCCGAGGTTCCGCGGCCATCGGCTACTTAGTCGGTCTCCCCGCGCAAGCCCATGGGCCGGGCCATGGTTTGCGACCGCGGCGCACAATCGCCGCTAGACGTCTCGCCAGAACAGACGCTCAGGGAAGGCAGGTGCCGAGAACCGCATTCGCGCCAAGCGCCGTGAAGCGCAGTTCGCCGCCCCAGCGGTGGTGGCCACCTTTGATCGCGTTCGCGTTGGCGGTGGGGGCCGTGGCCGGCTGGGTCGTGTGGCGCGAGTTCGACGCCCAGGGACGGCAGGCCCGTGCCCAACTGCAGTCGCAGGCCGAGTTGCAGGCCACGCAGGTCGAGGCCTGGGTGCAGCGTCAAATGACACTCGCCGGCTTTCTGTCGACCGGCCAGGCGGTGGGTGACCTGTACACGCGCTGGATCACCCAGGACGACGACGACGCCCGGCAGCGCCTGCTGGCACGGGTGGTCGGCTTTCGCCAGGCCAACGACGAAGACAGCGTGATGATCGTCGACCCGCAGGGCAAGGTGCTGGTCAGCGAGCATCCCCAGAACCAGAGCGTCGGTGGCGAGTTGACCGCCACGTTGCAAGCCGCGTTGGCCAGCGGCAAGCCACAGCACACCGGCATCTACCGGGAAGATGGCTCACCGATCCCGCTGCGCTTCGATGTCGTCGTGCCCTTGCTCGCCACCGAGGTGACGCATCCCGGAGCCGTCGTGCTGCGCATCGATCCGCGGCGGGTGCTGTTCCCGATGCTGGCGACGCAGCCGGTGCCCAGCACCAGTGGCGAATCCGTGCTGTGGCAGATCGAAGGCGACAAGGCCGTCATCCTCAACGACGTGCGGGACCGGCCCGACAGCGGCAGGCGCCTGGCACTGCCCTTGGCCGGGTCGTCGCTGCCCATCGCCCAAGTGGTGCGGGCCGACGCAGCCCGCGGCGAGGTCGTCCGGGCGCTCGACTATCGCAACGTCCTGGTGCTGGCCACGGTGCGCGCAGTCCGCGGGACGGACTGGTGGCTGGTCTCCAAGATCGACGTCGACGAAGTCGAGGCGCCGGCCTGGCGAACCGCCTGGTGGACCGTGGCCACCGCCGCCTTGCTGCTGTTCGGTCTGGGCCTGGCGATCCGGCTGTGGACGCAGCGACAGGCGCTGCTGCTGGCCCAGCATGACCGCGCGCAGCAAGAAGCCCGCATCGAGACGCTGGCCCTGCTGGAAGCGATCGCCCAGAGCTCGTCCGATGCGATCTTCGCGAAAGACCTGCAGGGCCGCTACGTCTTCGTCAACCGCGCCGCCTGCCTTGGCTTCGGCAAGCGCGCCGACGAGGTGCTGGGTCACGACGACTTCTCGATCTTCGGTCCGGCCTGGGCACCCGAGCTGGCCAGGCACGACATGAACGCGCTGCAGGCCGACGCGCCGCAGGTGTTCGACGAGCGCCTGCCCGGCCCGCAAGGCGAGCGCATCAACCTGTGCACCCGCGGCCCATTGTTCGGCGCCGATGGCCGGCGCATCGGGCTGTTCGGCGTCTCGCGCGACCTGACCGATGCGCGCAAGGCCGAGCGCGCGCTGCGCGACAGCGAAGCCCACTACCGCACGGTCGTCTCGGTGCTGAACGAGGGCGTGCTGGTGTGCGACCCGCAAGGCGCGGTGATCAGCTGCAACCCGGCGGCCGAGCGCATCGTCGGCGCCCTGCAGCGTGACTGGCAGGGCCGCTCGGTCGTGGCGCCGGGCTGGACACCGTTGCGCGACGACGGCACCCCGATGCCACCCGAAGAAACGCCGCCCGGCCGGGTGCTGAGCGGCCAGCCGGCGCAGCAAGGGGTGCTGCTGCACACCGTCAGCCCGAACGGCGACACCACCTGGTTCGAGGTCAGCGCGCTGCCGGTGCTGAGCCCGGACACCGGGGCGCTGATGGCGGTCGTGACCTCGTTCGCCGACGTCAGCAAACGCAAGCAGCAGGACGACGCGATCGCCCGCCACCGTGAAGAGTTGGAAGAAGCGGTGGCCGCGCGCACCCGCGAGCTGCGCGACGCGGTCCAGCGGCTCGAAGGGCTGGCGCGCTTCAACCGCACGCTGACCGACACCCTGCCCGGCCGCGTGGCCTACTGGGACAACGAGTTGCGCTGCCGCTTCGCCAACCGCGGCTTTCTCGAATGGTTCGGCAAGACGGCGGCCCAGGTGCTGGGCCGCACCGCTGACGAGGTCTTCGACCCCAGCTATCGCCAGCGCAACCTGCCGCGGCTGCAGGCCGCATTGCGCGGCGAGGCGCAGCACTTCGATCGCGAGCAGACCGACGCGAGCGGCGAACCCGTCGTCCACCAGGTGCACTACCTGCCTGACGAAGATGCATCCGGCCAGGTGCTGGGCGTCTACGTGATGGCCTTCGACATCACCGCGCTGAAGCGCGCTGAAACCGAGTTGCGCGCCACCAATGCCGAGCTGCAGCGCTCGCGCAACGAGGCCGAGGCCGCCAGCCGCGCCAAGAGCGCCTTCCTGGCCAACATGAGCCACGAGATCCGCACGCCGATGAACGCGATCATCGGCCTGACCCACCTGATGGCACACGAGACCCGCGACGCGCTGCAACAAGAGCGCCTGGGCAAGGTGGACCATGCGGCCAAACATTTGCTGCAGGTCATCAACGACATCCTCGACCTGTCGAAGATCGAGGCCGGCAAGATGAACCTGGAGTTGACCGACTTCGCGCTCGATGCCCTGTTGCAGCAGACCACCGAGCTGGTGGCCGGCCCGGCGCGCGAGAAGGGGCTGGATCTGACGTTGAAAACGGGTGACCTGCCAGCACGCTTGCGGGGGGACCCGATGCGCCTGTCACAGGCGCTGCTGAACCTGCTGTCGAACGCGGTCAAGTTCACGCAGCACGGCTGGGTCCGCCTCGGCGGTGAGGTGCTGGCCCGGCAAGACGGCCGCGTGCAATTGCGGCTCGAGGTGCAAGACACCGGCGAAGGCATCGCGCCGGATCGGCAAGCCGCGCTGTTCAGTGCCTTCGAGCAGGCCGACAGCTCGATCGCGCGGCGCCACGGCGGCACCGGCCTGGGGCTGGCGTTGACCCGCCATCTGACGACGCTGATGGGAGGCGAAGTCGGCGTGCACAGCGAGCCTGGCGTGGGCAGCACCTTCTGGATCACCGTCTGGCTGGACCAGGCCGCCGAGGCGGTCGCACCCGCAACGCCGCTGTCGCCAACGGCCGAAAGCGAGGCCCGATTGCGGCGGCAGCATGCCGGCCAACGCGTGCTGCTGGTCGAGGACAACGTGGTCAACCAGGAGGTCGGCGGCGAACTGCTGGACCGCGTCGGCCTGGCGGTCGAGACCGCTTGCGACGGCCGGCGCGCAGTGGAGCTGGCCAGCACCCGCACCTACGACCTGATCCTGATGGACATGCAGATGCCGGTGATGGACGGCCTGGCGGCAACGCGCGCGATCCGGCGCCGGTTGGGGCCTGGCCTGCCGATCATCGCGATGACCGCCAATGCCTTCGGCGAAGACCGCCAGGCCTGCTTCGACGCCGGCATGAACGACCACGTGGCCAAGCCGGTCGACCCGGCCGGGCTGTACGCCACCTTGCTGCGCTGGTTGCCTGAGCGAAGGCCCCGCCCCGAGATCGCGCCATCGCCGACGCCGATCCGGCAGCGGGCCAACGCGGTACCGCCGCTGCGCCCGCTGATCGAGCGCCTGGACTCGGTGCCGACCTTGAACTGGCGACAGGCGCTGAGCAACCTGGGCGGCCACCCACCTGTGCTGGAGCGGGTGTTAGACAGCTTCGTCAAGGCTTACCGCGCAGGGGCGCCGGAGCTGCTCGAGTCGCCGAGCCCGGCGCGAGTCGAACGTTGGCGCGCGCTGTGCCACTCGCTGCGCGGCGCCTGCGCCTCGATCGGTGCCGATGCCCTGGTGCAACGAGCACGGCAACTGGAGCACCAGCTGCAACAAGCCTTCGACGCACCGGCGCTGGCCGACATGGCCCGCGGCCTGCATCAGGACCTGCTGGCACTCGTGGGCCACCTGCAAGTACAGCTGGCTTCGAAGCCGGTGAACTGACGCGGCCCCGGCGAGATGGGCCCGGCTACGGCGCCTGGGTCAAAGCAGGAACAGACCGACGGCGAGGAAGCCCGCCCCCATCGCTGCCGGCAGCCACTCGCCGCTTTCGTGCTCGAAGATGAACTGCGACGGGCTGTCCGGGTCGTAGCGCACACGAACCGTCGCACCGCGCTCCAGCTCGTCCAGCGCGTCCTTGGGGATGCTGTGGCGCTGCGAGACCTTGCGGCCGGCCGATGTCTCGAAGGTGATCTGCGCAGAGTAGGTCGTCGAGCCGCGGCGCTTGTGGCGCGTGTAGCCGTCGATCGGCTGGATTTCGGCCAGCTGGCCAACGGACTGCAGGTGCGAAGCCGCGCGGTATTCCTTCAGGCCAATGACCAGGATCGACAGGCCAGCGACCACGGCGCCGATGCGAAACAACCACTGGCGCAGCGTGCGCTGGCGACTCATGTTGAAGATATCCATTCTTGAACCGCCCTCCACGGCGTTGTTGTGAAAACGGCGCGGATTCTCGGCGACCCACGGCCGCGCTGACGTCCGTCTAACAGCGAGACTGCGACGTAGTGCGCAGAACGACGACCCGCCGGCTTCGTACACTGCGGCGAACGAGGCACCGGGTCCAGGCATGCAGTCGCGCGGCGTTCACCTTCAATACAGCTTCGAGCCCGAAGGCCAGCGCGGTGCCGCGCTGCACAACCCGCTGTTCGACCTGCTCACTGCCGTGCACGAGCAGGGCTCGATCCAGCATGCGGCGCGCGCCATCGGCGCCTCTTATCGCCACGTCTGGGGTGCGCTCAAGCACTGGGAGGGCGTGCTCGGCGAACCGCTGGTGAACTGGGTGCGCGGCCAACCGGCGCGACTGACGCCGTTTGCCGAGCGGTTGCTGTGGGCCGAGACGCGCGCCCGCGCCCGCCTGACACCACACATCGAGGCGCTGCGCGTCGAGCTGGAACGCGTGGTCGCCGAAGCGCTGGACGGCAGCCAGCAAGTGCTCACCGTCTATGCCAGCCACGACCTGGCGCTGCCACTGCTGCGCGAGCAGGCGAGCGCCGCGCAGCGCCTGCACATCGACTTGCGCTTTGCAGGCAGCCTGGACGCCCTGCGTGCATTGGCCGAGGGCCGCTGCCAAGTCGCCGGCTTTCATGTACCGCCGTTGGCCGACAGCCGCAACCTCTTTGCCCAGGCGCTGAAGCCACTGCTCAAGCCGGGTCGGCACAAGCTGATCGGCTGCAGCCGGCGCAGCCAGGGCCTGATCGTCGCGGCCGGCAATCCCCTTGGGCTTCGAACCCTGGCCGACGTGGTGGCGCTGAAGCTTCGTTTCATCAACCGCCAGCCCGGGTCGGGCACGCGGCTGTTGACCGAGCACCTGCTCGCGCAACACAAGCTGGCGCCGACGAGCCTGCACACCGGCGCGCCCGAAGACAGCCACAACGCGGTGGCGGCGGCCGTGGCCAGTGGCGGGGCCGATGCTGGTTTGGGTGTGGAGGCCGCAGCTCGCGCGTATGGCCTCGGCTTCGTGCCGCTGGTGCAGGAAGACTATTTCCTCGTCTGCCTGAAAGACGCGCTGGAACACCCCGGTGTGGTGAAGCTGCGCGAAGCACTGGCCGCGCCGGCATGGCGCAAGGCGCTGATCACCCTGCCCGGCTATGACAGTGCCGAGAGTCCGGGCGCCGTGCTGTCACTCACGCGTGCGCTGCCGTGGTGGCACTACCGCGCCGCCAAAGCCAAGGCCTAACCGGACAAGTACTGGCCCAGGTGGTCGACGAAGACCCGCACCTTGGGCGAGAGATGCCGGCTCGATGGCCAGAGCGCGTTGAACCGGCCGCCGGCGTTGACTTGCTCATCGAGCACGCTCACCAGTAGGCCCTCTGCCAGCACGCCGCGGACCAGGAAGTCCGGCATGCAAGCGATGCCCAAGCCGCGCAGCGTGGCACTGAGCACTGCCTCGATGTTGTTGCAGGCCAGCACCGTTCGCAGCCGGGCGTCGATGTCGGGAGTGGCGGCCTGCAGCATCGGCCAGTCGAGCAGCTTGCCGGTGTTCGGGTGCCGGAAGCGGATCGAGGCGTGGCCCTCCAGGTCATGCACCTGCTTGGGCGTGCCGTGCTGCGCCAGGTAGGCGGGTGAGGCGCACAGCAGCAAGCGAAATGGCTGCAGCGGCCGCGAGACCAGGCGCGAGTCGGGCAGGTCGCCGCTGCGGATCGCGATGTCGATGGACTCTTCGATCAGGTCGACGCTGCGGTCGGTGAAGTTGATGTCGAGCTCGACCTCGGGGTAGCGCGCGAGGAAGTCCGGGATCAACGGCATCAGGAAGTGGTGGCCGACGATCGGTGCGCTGACGCGCAGCCTGCCTCGCGGCGCTTCCCTCGTTCGCACGAGCATGGCCTGGGCATCGTCGAGGTCGTCGAGCACACGCCGGCAACGCTCGTGGAACAGCCGGCCTTCGTCGGTCAGCTGGACGCGGCGGGTACTTCGGTGCAGCAGGCGCACGCCGACCTCCTGCTCCAGCCGCGCGACGGCCTTGCCGACCGCCGACGCCGAGATCTCCAGCGTCCGGCCCGCTGCGACGAAGCTGCCCAGATCGGCTGTTTTCACGAAGGCCAGCAGGCCGCTCAGCTTGTCCATCGCCATGAAGTGAAGGCCCCGATTGAAGCGAATCATTCCGCAATGAGCGGATTCTGGCGCTATTTCCGATTCATTCAATCTCGAATAGCGTATCTCCATGATTCCGCAAAGCAAGACGGCCCGAATGGCCGCCGTCGCCGCACTCTTGTTGCTACCGCTGCTGCTGCAAGCCGGCGGCACGCACTGGGTGCGCTCAGTCGACACCTGCCTGCTGTACCTGATGCTGGCGCTGGGCATGAACGTCGTGGTCGGCTACGCCGGTCTGCTGGATCTGGGCTACGTGGCCTTCTACGCCGTCGGCGCCTACCTGTTTGCACTGCTGAACTCGCCGCACTTGAGCGAGAACTTCGCGGCGATCGGCGCGCTGCTCCCGGCCGGCCTGCACACGCCGTGGGGGGTGACGATCCCGCTCGCGGCCGCGCTGGCTGCCTTGCTCGGCATGCTGTTGGGCACACCAACGCTGAAGCTGCGTGGCGACTACCTGGCCATCGTGACGCTGGGCTTCGGCGAGGTCGTGCGGATCCTGATCAACAACATGGGCGGAACGCCGATCAACATCACCAACGGCGCTCAGGGCGTCGGCCCGATCGACTCGATGAACGTCCTCGGGCTGGACCTGGGCCAGCCGCTGGCCGTCGGCGGCTTTCAGCTCGCGCCGGTCACGCTGTACTACTACCTGTTCCTTGCGCTGACGGTGGCCACGGTCATCGTCTGCCACCGCCTGGAGCACTCGCGCATTGGCCGCGCGTGGATGGCGATCCGAGACGACGAGGTCGCCGCCGAAGCGATGGGTCTCAACACCCGCAACCTGAAGCTGCTGGCTTTCGGGATCGGTGCGAGCTTTGGCGGCGTGTCGGGCGCGATGTTCGCGGCCTTCCAAGGCTTCGTGTCGCCCGAGGCCTTCAGCCTGCAAGAGTCGACGTTCATCGTAGCCATGGTGGTGTTCGGCGGTCTCGGCCACATCCCGGGCGTGGTCCTCGGCGCGGTGCTGCTGACCGCATTGCCAGAGGTTTTGCGCTACGTCGCCGGGCCGCTGCAGACCATGACCGACGGCCGGCTCGACGCGGGCATGCTGCGCCCCTCGCTGATCGCGCTGACCATGATTGGCACGATGCTGCTGAGGCCGCGGGGGCTGTGGCCGGCGCCTGAGCACGGCGCCTCGCCGCCACGGCACGCTTACAACATGTCTCCACGCCGCGCTGGCCGGCTGGACTTACGTTTACAGCCGCCGCGATCTCCGAGATGATGCGGCTCGCGCGTCGGATGCTCGCCGACCCGCCCGCCTCTCCAAGGAGTCCCCATGAGGCGCTTGCCCGCTGCCTGCCTGCTCGTGTTGTTGCCTGCGCTGGCCTTGGCTGACGCCAACTGGCGACGCCCTATCACCGCGCCRCAAGATTTTCTCGGCGGCGAACCCGAACCCGCTGTCGAGTTGAGCGAGGCCTGCAAAGGCGCCGTCGCGCCCAAGCTGGCCACCGTTCGCCACGTTCGGCTGGCCGACACCGAGGTGCGTGCCCTCGAAACCTGCATGAAAGAGCCGATCAGCCAGCCCGGCAAGGTCATCCACGCGGTGCGGGCGGTGCGCATCGGCACCAGTGGCGGTGCGTACCAGGTCTACTTCAACAAGACCCAGGCTTTTGTCTTCCACGGCTCGTTCGACAAGCTGCCGCTGACCGACGCCGTCGTGCTGCTGGTGACGGATGGCGAGATCAGCGACTCGTTCGCCGACGCGGCCACCTTGGACTGAAACGGTCCGCCGGCTGAGTCACTGTCATTAGGCGCGCGCAGCGCCGCCGCTCATCAAGTGGCGTGCGCGGATCCGGCTCTGCCGGTCCGCTGCGCGAGCCCCCTCGGGGGGCAGCCCCCGGAAGGGGGCGTGGGGGCTATGTCACACAGCCGGCGTCCGGCCCCGTCGGTCCATCCCCCAGGAACACCGGCTCCGGGATCCGCCAGCCGTAGCGAACCGCTGTCAGCTCAGCCAGGATGCTGACGGCGATTTCCGGTGGCGTGCGGGCGCCGTTCTTGATGCCGACCGGCCCGTGCAGCTTCGCCAGCGTCGGTTCGTCGAGGTCGAAGTGCTCGGCCAGCCGCTGCTTGCGCTTGGCCTGGTTGACGCGCGAGCCGATCGCGCCGACGTAGAACGCGGTCGAATGCAGCGCCTCCATCAGCGCCAGGTCGTCGAGCTTCGGGTCGTGGGTCAGTGCGATCACGGCGGTGTGCGGGTCGGGCTTGAGCGCCTGCACCGCATCGTCGGGCATGTCGCGCACATAGCGCACGCCGGGCAGCGGCTCGGCGGGGGTGTACTCGTCGCGCGGGTCGCAGACCGTCACCTGGTAGTCCAGCGCCTGAGCCATCTGCGCCAGGTAGTGCGTCATCTGGCCTGCGCCAACGATCAACAGACGCCAGTTCGGGCCGTGCGTCGTCACGAGCTTGGTCTCGTCCAGCACCACCACGTCGGCACCTTCGGGCTCGCTCAGCGTGACGGCGCCCGTTGCCAGCACCAGCTCACGCCGCACCTGGTCACCGGCCAACAGCAGCTTCAGCAGCGGCTCGACCTGGCTGTGGTCGGCCAGCGGCTCCAGCACCAGCTCCAGCGTGCCGCCACAGGGCAAACCGAAGCGTGCCGCCTCGTCGCCCGAAACACCGTAGCGCACAACCTGGGGCGAAGTAGCCGCCAATGCATGCGCCTTGGTGCGCTCGATCAGGTCGTCTTCGATGCAGCCGCCCGAGACCGAGCCGGCGATTGCGCCGTCGTCGCGCACCGCGACCACCGAGCCGACAGGCCGCGGCGCCGAGCCCCAGGTACGGGTCACCGTGCCCATCACCACCCGGTGGCCGGATTCGCGCCAGGCCACCACCTGGCGCAGGATGTTCAGATCAACGTTGTCCATATCGGCATCAGTGTCGGGGATCTGCGCGCCGTTTGCCGGCGTACCCCCTTGAACCCCTGAAAAGTAAAGGTACGGGCAAAGCGCGGCGCTTGGCGATGCGGGGCATACCCTGAGCAGCCGGCGCGCGCCGGCGCCGCTGTCCCCTTCTGGTACAGACCCGCCCAGGATTGCGGGTGAACCCTGATGCCGCGCCCCACCCCTTGCAGGACAGTGGTAGGTGTTTGTGGCACAAGCCAGCGGCGCCCCGGCTGCCTAAGATGCAGCGCACCGGGGGCGTCCGCAGTCCGGMGTTCCTTCCTGGATGTCAATCAAAGGAGACGACATGACCATGCTGACGCTGAAGGTCAACGGGCGCGAACTCACGCGCGACGTCGAGCCTTCCACCCTGCTCGTGCAGTTCATCCGGGAAGGGCTTCAGCTCACCGGCACCCATGTCGGCTGCGACACCGCGCAATGCGGCGCCTGCACCGTCCACATCGACGGCCGCGCCGTGAAGAGCTGCAACATGCTCGCCGTGCAAGCCGCCGGACGCGAGCTGACGACGATCGAAGGCCTGGCCGCCGCCGACGGCACGCTGCACCCGATGCAAGCTGCCTTCAACGAGTGCCACGGCCTGCAATGCGGATTCTGTACACCCGGCATGGTGATGAGCGCGGTCGACCTGGTGAAGCACCACGCGTGCAGCACCGATCAGGAAGTGCGCGAGGGGCTGGACGGCAACTTCTGCCGCTGCACCGGCTACCAGAACATCGTCAAGGCGGTGCGCCAAGGCGCCGCCTCGATGAAGTAGCCACCACCTTGACCAGGAGTCATGACATGAACGCACGTCAAGGTTTCATCGGCCAGAGCGTCAAGCGTCGTGAAGACGCCCGCTTCCTGACCGGCACCGGCCGCTACACCGACGACATCGTCCTGCCCGGCCAGACATTCGGCTTCTTCCTGCGCTCACCCTATGCGCACGCCACGCTGAAACGCGTCAATACCGAGGCCGCCAAGGCCGCGCCCGGTGTGCTGGGCGTGTTCACCGGCGAGCATTTCAAAGACGTGGGCGGCCTGCCTTGCGGCTGGTTGATCAACTCGATCGACGGCACGCCGATGAAGGAGCCCAAGCACCCGATCCTGGCCGACGGCAAGGTGCGCTACGTCGGCGACCGCATCGCGCTGGTCGTCGCCGAAACGCTGGAGCAGGCGAAGGAAGCGGCTCAGCTGATCGACGTCGAGTTCGACGAACTGCCCGCCGTCGTCGACCCGGTCGATGCACAAAACGCCAAGGCCGCGCTGCACACCGAGTCGGCCGACAACCGCTGCTACCAATGGCAGATCGGCGATGCGGCCGGCGTGGAAGAGGCGCTAAAGAGCGCGGCCCATGTCACCACCCTGAGCTTCCGCAACAACCGGCTGATCCCGAACGCGATCGAGCCGCGCGCCRCCAACGCTTCGTACGACCGCGCCGGCGACAGCTACACGCTGTACGTGTCGAACCAGAACCCGCACGTCGAGCGGCTGCTGATGTGCGCCTTCGTGCTCGGCATCCCCGAGCACAAGATGCGTGTCGTCGCGCCCGATGTGGGCGGCGGCTTCGGCTCGAAGATCTTCCTCTACGGCGAAGAAACCGCGCTGGTCTGGGCCAGCAAGAAGATCAACCGGCCGATCAAGTGGACGGCTGAGCGCAGCGAATCGTTCCTGTCCGACGCGCACGGCCGCGACCACGCGACCACCGCGCAACTGGGGCTGGACAAGGACGGCAAATTCCTCGCGCTGAAGGTCGACACCACCGCCAACCTGGGCGCCTACTTGTCGACCTTCTCGAGTTGCGTGCCGACCATCCTGTACGCCACGCTGCTGGCTGGCCAGTACAAGACGCCGAAGATCAGCGCGACCGTGACCGCGGTGTTCACCAACACATCGCCGGTGGACGCCTACCGCGGCGCCGGGCGGCCCGAAGCCACCTACGTGGTCGAGCGCATCGTCGAGACGGCGGCGCGTGAACTGGGCATGGACCCGGGCGATATCCGGCGCAAGAACTACATCCACGAGTTCCCGTACGCGTCGCCGGTCGGCCTGACCTATGACATTGGCGACTACGACGCGACGCTGAACCGCGCCGAGCAACTGGCCGATGTGAAGGGCTTCCCGGCCCGGCAGAAGGCCAGCGAGGCCAAGGGCCTGAAACGCGGCATCGGCTACTCGGCCTACATCGAAGCCTGCGGCATCGCGCCGTCGAGCGTGGCTGGCGCTCTGGGCGCGCGAGCAGGCCTGTTCGAAGCCGGCGAAGTGCGCGTTCACCCGACCGGCAAGGTCACCGTGTTCACCGGCAGCCACAGCCACGGCCAAGGCCACGAGACGACCTTTGCGCAGGTGGTGGCCGACAAGCTGGGCATCCCGATGGAAGACATCGAGATCGAACACGGCGACACCAGCAAGGTGCTGTTCGGCATGGGCACCTACGGCTCGCGCTCGCTGGCGGTGGGCGGCACCGCGATCGTCAAGGCGCTCGACAAGGTGATCGCCAAGGGCAAGAAGATCGCGGCCCACTTGCTGGAAGCGGCCGACACCGACATCGAGTTCGAAGGTGGTCAGTTCAAGGTGGCCGGCACCGACAAGGCCGTCCCGTTTGCCTCGGTGGCGTTGACGGCCTATGTGCCGCACAACTTCCCGCACGACAAGCTGGAGCCGGGGCTGAACGAGAACGCGTTCTACGACCCGAGCAACTTCACTTTCCCGGCCGGCACCTACATCTGCGAGGTCGAAGTGGACCCGGCGACCGGCGCCACGCGCATCGACAAGTTCACCGCCTGCGACGACTTCGGCAACGTCGTCAATCCGATGATCGTCGAGGGCCAGGTGCACGGCGGGCTGGCACAAGGCATTGGCCAGGCGCTGCTCGAACACGGCGTGTACGACAAGGAAACCGGCCAGTTGCTGACAGGCAGCTACATGGACTACGCGATGCCGCGCGCCGATGACTTGCCCGAGTTCACGGTCGAGACGGTCAAGGGCACACCCTGCACRCACAACCCGTTGGGCGTGAAAGGCTGCGGCGAGGCTGGTGCCATCGGCTCGCCACCGGCGCTGATCAACGCGATCTGCCATGCGCTGGGCGTGAAGGACGTGCCGATGCCGGCATCGCCCTACAACGTCTGGCAAGCCATCAAGAACAACCGCTGATCAGGAAAGGACGACCATCATGCAAGCCTTTGCTTATCAGAACCCCGGTTCGGTGGCGGATGCGGCCAAGGCCGCGTCTCACGGCGGTGCCAAGCTCGTGGCAGGTGGCCAATCGCTGCTCGCGGCGATGAAGCTCGGACTGGCGGCGCCCGAAGCGCTGGTCGACCTGGGGGCGATCGCCGAGTTGCGCGGCATCACCGCGGCCGGTGGCACCGTGACGATCGGCGCGATGACCACGCACGCCGAGGTGGCCGCATCGAAAGACGTGCAAAAAGCGATCCCTGCGCTGGCGCAACTGGCCAGCGAGATCGGCGATCGCCAGGTGCGCAACCGCGGCACGATCGGCGGCAGCCTGGCCAACAACGACCCGGCGGCCGACTACCCGGCCGCCGCGTTGGGCCTGGGCGCGACGATCCAGACCAACCAGCGCAGCATCGCGGCCGACGATTTCTTCAAGGGTCTGTACGAGACCGCGTTGAAGGACGGTGAAGTGATCACCGCGGTCAAGTTCCCGGTGCCCGAGAAGGCCGGCTGGCAGAAGTTCAAGCAGCCGGCGTCGCGCTTCTCAACGGTTGGCGTCTTCGTCAGCAAGGGCCCGGCCGGCACACGCGTTGCCGTCACCGGCGCCAAGGCCTGCGTCTTCCGCGCCAATGCGCTGGAGACCAAGCTGCAAGCAAGCTGGGACGCAGCCTCGTGCGCCGGCGTCTTCGTATCGCCTGCCGACATGACGACCGATCTGCACGGCACCGGTGAATACCGCGCCGCGCTGATCCCCGTGCTGGCCGGCCGCGCGGTGGCCGCCAGCTGACGCCCCCTCCCCGTTCGGGCTGAGCCTGTCGAAGCCCAGCCGGTCATGCTGATCGCCGGCCCTTCGACAAGCTCAGGGCGAACGGTTCTTCTCCGAAACGCCGCACTCGCTGCGGCGTTTCTTTTCCGATCACCCATGAGCCTGGACACTACCGCCCTGCCCACCTCGATCGACGCCACCGCCGAGGCGCTGCTGGCGCACGACTACGTGGCCGAGCGGGAGTTGGCGACCACTGTCTTCCTGGCGCTGAAGCTGCAGCGCCCGCTGTTCCTCGAAGGCGAGCCCGGCACCGGCAAGACCGAGATCGCCAAGACGCTGGCCGCGATGCTGGCCCGTCCGTTGATCCGGTTGCAGTGCTTCGAAGGGCTGGACCTGGCCGGTGCTGCCTACGAGTGGAACTACGCACGGCAGATGATGGCGATCCGCGTGGCCGAGGCCGAAGGCACGGCCGGGCATGGCCGGCTCGACGACGAGCTGTTTGGCGAGCGCTTCCTGATCAAGCGCGCGTTGCTGCAAGCCATCGACCCGGCGAACCTCGTGCCACCGGTGCTGCTGATCGACGAGTTGGACCGCGCCGACGAACCCTTCGAGGCCTTCTTGCTCGAGGTGTTGTCGGATTTTCAGATCACCGTGCCCGAGCTGGGCACCGTGCGCGCGATCGATCCACCAATCGTCGTGATCACGTCGAATCGCACACGCGAGATCCATGACGCGGTGAAACGCCGCTGCCTCTACCACTGGGTCGGCTTCCCGGACGCGGTGCGAGAGCGCGCGATCCTGGCGCGTCGCGTGCCTGGTGCGCCCGAGGCTCTGTCGGCGCAGATCGTGGCCTTTGTGCAGAAGCTACGTGGCATCGATCTGTACAAGCTTCCCGGCGTCGCCGAGACCATCGAGTGGACGCGGGCCTTGATGGCGCTGGATGCGTTGGTTCTGGACCCGCAGACGGTGCAGCACACGCTCGGGGTATTGCTGAAGTACCAGGACGACATTGCTCGCATGCAGGGTGGTGAGGCGGCGAGGTTGTTGGCTGAGGTGCAGGATGCGATGCGCTCGGCTGCTGCTCGTTGATTCGATGTTGATGCGGGACGCGTGCAGCGGTTGGCGCGCTGGGCTGGGGGCCCGGGGCATCTTCGGCGGCTCGCTCGCGGGGAGACGGAGTGCGCCGGCCACGGTCTCACGGTCGGCAGCGTGTTCTCTGGCGTCGGTTGGGGCGACCGCGAATAAGAGCCGCCGAACCTGCCCCGAACCCCCCGCCCC
>NZ_JBFUGE010000021.1:0-31360 GCF_056403075.1 Ideonella sp. P3_A4
CCTACAGCATTTATGCCCAGCAGTTCGGCAAGACCATGGTCCGCAACCGCATCAAGAACAACCCATTGCTGACAACGCCGAATGGGAAGAACCAATATCCCCAGGTGTCGACCTATTCTTCGATCAGTGAGGACGACAGTTCGCTGCGGGTGATGGTCATCAACCGCGACTTGAAGAAAAGCGTCACCGTCAACCTGAACACAATGGACACGAGTCCAAGACGAATGCTCGCCGACGGGAAGTACGGCTATCGGGTGTTGCGGTCAGATCGCCTGACCGACAACAACCACGTCGTGAAGGACACAGTGCGTTGGACGGACACGGCCTACTTCGATCAAACATCCAGCGGCCTGAAGAATGTCTACCTGCCGCCGGCCTCGGTGAATTTCTTCGTCATGCCACTAGCGCCGCATCGCGGCGAATCCGCTGACCTTCCCGCGAAGAGGTAGGCAGCTCGCCCCGGCGCTTGATTCACCTTGCAGCATTGCACGCGTGCCCTCGTGGTGCGGCGACTTTGGACGGAGTCTGCGCGGACGCGTCCGAAGGTTGGTCCGAATCGCTGCTGCGCGCGTGACGGTTGTCTCGTTCCGACAGCGCGGCACTGGTCGATGATTCAGAACGGCGTGGAACTGTCGATGGCACCACTGGGTGGCCAATCGTCGGTCACCCGTTCCCACCATGCCCACGAATGCCTCATCGCCCGTTTGCGTCTTGCTCGACCACGTCGTCCACGCGTCGCGGCGCCGATCTGTACTGCTCGTGGGGCTGACGCTGTTGATGTTCGGGCTGTCCAGCCGTGCTGACGTTACCGAGGATATCGAGCGCCAAGTCCAGTCGGATCCCCACCGTGTGCTTTCCGAAGCCAAGTTGAGCCCCGGTGCGCCGCCTGCCGCGCAGGATCTGCCGACCCAGTTGCGCCTGTTGCGAATGCGAGTGATGGCACAGGCAATCTTTGATGAAACGGACGGCGAACTGATCGAAACGGGATTGACGCTCGCGCGTGCGCTGAAGGACACGGAGGCAGAGTGCGAACTGCAGACCGCCAAAGGAGAAAGCTTCTTCGACGCGAACCGGGCGCCGGAGGCGGAAGCTGCTTCCAAGCAGGCCGAGGAGCTGGCGGCGCAKGCTGGCCTGCTGCGCCAGGTTGTGCGTGCCCGGTACTACCGGGGCATGCAGTACTTCGGCCGCGGTCGGACTTCCGAAGCGCTCGCATTGTTCGTCAGCGCGCTGCCGCTAGCCGAAGAGATCGGGGACCGATTTGGCGCTGCGGCTGCGCTCAACGGCATGGCCGCCTCCAGCTTTTCACCCCGTTCAGCCGCCGAGGATTACAAGCGGAGCATCGAACTTTACCGCCGCGCTCTGCAGACGATCGACCCAAACACTTACGCAAGCTTCGCCGTGATGGTGAAGCACAACTTGGGTATGGCGCTCAAGAATTCCGGTGATGTGCCGGGCGCACGAACTGAGTACGCCAGCGCCTTGGAACTGGCGCAAAAACTGCACCACAGGCTGGCCGAGGCAATGCTGTCGTGGCGCCTGGCCGGCCTGGAATTGGATGACGATCGGCCGCAGCGTGCGCTGGCGCGGCTCGACGTCGCCGAGCCATTCTTCGACGAGTCGAACAACTTGGGCATGCAGTTCAACGTGAGGCTGGACCGCGCGGACGCTCTGGCCCGGCTTGGCAAACAGCAGGCGAGTCTGAAGATGCTGGCCTCGGCCGAAAAGTTGCTCCCGGCCTTGAAGAACGCACGTCGAGAGCTGCTGTACTTCGAGGCCGCCGCAAGGATCCAGGCGCGCCTGCAGAACATGGGTGAGGCATACGAGGCCATGCTCCGCGTGCGCGTCGCCGACAAGGCCGCCGCCRTCGCTGCCAACGACGCGCTTGCGGCCGAACTGCGTGCTCGCTTCGACGCCGAGCGCAAAGAGAAGGACAACGAAGTATTGCGGGCGAAGCAGCTCGAATCCGAGGCACGCAGGCAGGCACTCATCCTCGCGCTGGCCAGCGCCGTGCTGCTGCTGCTCGGGCTGGCAACGATCCTGCACCTCCAGGTGCGTCAAAAGCGCCGCTTTGCGGCACTTGCGCTGTCCGACGAGCTGACTAAGCTTCCCAATCGACGCAGCATGCTCGACACGGCGGGGCGGCAACTTCGCGGTAGACGTGAAGTCAGCGGCGCGTTCCACCTGGCGCTGCTGGACATCGACCATTTCAAACTGGTCAACGACAAGCACGGCCACGACGTGGGCGACTTGGTGTTGCGCGCCTTCGCGCAGGCTTGCGCGCCATTGGTGCGAGGTGGTGACACACTGGGACGATTCGGCGGCGAAGAGTTCCTGCTCGTCTTGCCCCAGTGCGATGCAAACGCCGTCGCCGCGGTGTTCGCACGGTTGCAGAAGGCGGTTCATGCCATCAGGGTGCCGAACATCGAGCTTGGCAAGGAGCTGAGCTTCAGCATGGGCGTTGCCGCTGCCGAGCCGGACGAATCGCTTGAGGCATTGCTCAAACGTGCGGATGCGGCCTTGTACGCCGCCAAGAATGCTGGACGTGACCGCTGTTTGCTTGCGCCGAACACGGGGCCGCAGTCAGATCGCGCACTGCCTGCCACTGTGACGCGTCGAGACGAACCTGCAGATGCTCAACGCCATCCTGTAAGTTGCTGACCGACGGCTACGAGGTGAGTTCCAGGGACCTRGGCCCGGAGGCCACGGCTAGGGCCGCGCCCTTTTTTCCAACAGGTAGGTTTCGGTCCCTGGAAGTTCGTGGACCATTTGCCGGATGCGGTGAGCCCCTGTTCGTCTTTTACGAACCATGGACATGGTGGGTGCGCGCGGAGAAGCGGGCAGCGACCATCATGAGCCTGCTGCACTCGGCACGGCCGAATCATCGAACTACGCGGTGGCCCAGCGCGGGACTTGCATCCCAGGCGGTCCCATGAATTGCCCAAACGCTGCCTCTTCTTAGGGCAACATCGTTGTCGGATAGGGTGTGGGGTCGCGAGCCAGAACTCTGCTGTAAGCCCCGTATTTCCTGGCTTCCTGGCGGAAGCGGTGAGATTCGAACTCACGGAGGGGATAAACCCTCGCCGGTTTTCAAGACCGGTGCCTTAAACCGCTCGGCCACGCTTCCTTGGAGGAGGGCGATTATCCGCCACTCGGCGGTGCCCCCAAAGAGAAGGGCGCTACTGTAGCGCAGCGGCGCCGGTCTTCCTTGGCAGATCGGCAAAGAAGGTGCTGCCCTCGCCAACCTGGCTGCGCACGCCGACATGGCCGCCTTGCAGTTCGACCAGCTGGCGTGTCAGCGCCAGGCCGAGGCCGGTGCCGCCATAGATGGGGCGGATGCGCTGGCGCAGCTGGGCGAACTGCGAGAACAGCTTGGGCTGGTCTTCGGCCGCGATGCCGATGCCGTTGTCCTCGACCTCCAGGCGCCAGCCGCTCGGACCTCGGGCCATGGCGCGCACGACGATGCGGCCGCCGTCCGGGGTGAACTTGACCGCGTTGGAGACGAAGTTCAGCAGCACCTGCTTCAGGCGCGCCGGGTCCAGCCACAGGTCGGGCAGCGGCTGCAGCTCGGTGTGCAGCGCGATGTGCTTGCGGTCGGCTTCGGCACGCAGCATCGTCAGCGTTTCGTCCACCAGCGCCGGCAGATCGACCGCCGTGGGGAAGAACTCGAAGCGCCCGGCTTCGACCTTCGACAGGTCCAGCACGTCGTTGACCAGCTGCAGCAGGTGTTGCGCGCCTCCGGCAATGTGCGCCAGGTATTCGGCCTGCTTGGTGCTGCTGGGCGGTGGCGACAGGCGCAGCAGGTCGGCAAAGCCGATGATCGCGTTCAGCGGCGTGCGCAGCTCGTGCGACATGTTGGCCAGGAACTCGCGCTTTTGCCGGTTGGCTTCCTGTACCTGGTGGTTCTCGGCCTCCAGCGCCACGCTGCGCAGCCGCAGCTCCTCGGCGTGCTTGCGCTCGGTGATGTCGACGACCAGGCCGACGACCCGGTTGGGCCGGCCGTCGTCGCCACTCATCAGCTGGCTGTGGCTGGACACCCAGTGCTCGCTGCCGTCGGGCCAGATGACGCGGAACTCGGTGTGCAGCGGCCGGTTTTCCTGGCGAGCCTGGTCCTGGGCGGCGATCACCCAATCCGCGTCGTCGGGGTGCAGCGACCGGCGGAAGTCCTCGAGCGTGAAGTGGGCCAGGCCCTCCGGGTGGCCGAAGCAGCGGTCATGGTCGCGCGAGTGGCGCAGCTCATTGCTGTTCACGTCCAGGTCCCACACGCCCATGCGGCCGGCCTCAAGGGCATGGCGCAGCATCGATTCGCTTTGCTGCAGCGCCGCCTCGGCCTGCGAGCGTGCCCGTTGCCGGTGTTGCAGCAGGTCTTGCGCTTGGCGCAGTGCGTCGGCCAGTTGGCGCGCCTCGTCCATCGACGGCTCGGAGATCTCGACCTGCTGCCCGCTGCCGATGGCCAATGCCGGCCCCACCAGGGCACGGATCGGCCCGGCCACGCGACGGCCCAGCAGCGTGGCCAGCCCCAGCCCGGCCAGCAGGATCAGAACCGCCATCGCGCTGGACACGACCAGGCGCTTGCGCAGGTCGGCGGTCAAGGCGGCCTCGGGCACGCCGATCGTCGTCGACCAGCCATAGCGCATGGCACGCGCATGGCCGGCGAACACCCGGACGCCCTCGCGCGAGGTGGTCAGGAAGCAGCTGGTCTCGTCGTGCAGAACGTGGTCAAGCAACGCCGGCACGACCGGCAGGCCGACAAAGCGTTCAGGCGACAGGGTGCGGGCCATCGTGATGCCCTGGCGGTCCAGCACGCTGGAAATCCAGCCCTCGGGCAGGTTCTGGCGTCGCAGGAAGTCCGACAGGCGCTGCAGCCCGAGCATCAGCGTCAGGCGATAGCTCAGCTCACCGTTGCGCAGCACTGGCACGTGCACGGCCACTTGTGGATGCTGGGTCAATGAGCTGATGAACAGGTCCGACACGACCGGCTCCGCGGGATCGAGACCGGTAGGGAACACCCCGGTTGGCTGCGGCGGCAGCGCCACGCCGGCCGGACGCAACAGGTTGAACATCTGCCGGCCGGTGGGATCGGTCAGCACCAGCGTCTCGCCGCTCAGGTGGGGCAGGGCCCGCTCGGCCTGCTCGCGAAAGGCCAGCAGATCGGCCGGCTGTGTGGGCGAGGTCAGCAGCGGCGAGGTGGCCAGCGCCTGCAAGGCGACGACGTGGCTGTCGAGCTCGGCCTCCAGCGCGTTGGCCACCGTGCGGGCGGTGTTGCAGGCCCGGGTCTGCTCAGTGCTGCGTTCCCGTTCGTAGGTCAGCAGGCTTTGCGCCAACAGCAACAGCCAACCCGGGATCACGCAGACCAGGACCAACTGCTGGATGCGAGCCTGAATCGAGCGCGAGCGCCAGAACGACATGGCGCAATGCTCGGTGCCGCCGGCAGCCCGGTCAAGCAGGAATGCCCTTCGTGCAGGGCACGGGCGCCGCTACATCGAGATACCAGGTCTGCGGGCGACGGGCGCTACGCTGGACGCTGTGGCGCCCCGCGGAACGCTCCGTTCTGCGCGCCCTGACCGAAAGGTTGAACGCATGAAGCTCTTCCGTGTGGTGGTGGCCGGTCTCACCCAAGCGCTGCGTTTGGTTCGTCTGGCTGGCATGACGGTGTTCCTGGCGAGCGCGGCCCAGGCCGCGTTGCCGGCTGGCGGTGAGGGCGCCCTGGGCTCGGCCAAGGCCTGCCAGCCGGGCCACACCGTCACGTTGAGGGCCAAGGCCAACGGGCGGTTTGTCACGGCCGACATTCGTCAGCCCGACAGCCCGTTGCTGGCTGAGGCGACGCTCGCGCAGGCGTGGGAAGACTTCACCGTTGTCGACGCCGGTGATGGTTGGGTGGCGCTGAGGGCGCTGTCCAACGCGCGCTATGTGTCGGCCAATCTCTCCTCGGGGGCGGCGCTGGTGGCGGGTTGGGCGACCACGATCGATGGCTGGGAAAAGTTCAAGGTCGAAGCTACAGCCGACGGCCACGTGACGCTGAAGTCGTTTGCCAATGGGAGCTACGTGACGGTGAACACGGGCGGCACCGGCGCACCGCTGAGCGCGACCTCGGCCACGCGCGGGCGGGCCGAGAAGTTCAGCTGCGCGCGGGCCGCCGCGCCGCAGGGCGCAACGGTCTGGGGTGGCGCGAATACCTGGTTCCTCTATGCCCAGCGCAGTGCCGACCGCCTGGCGATCTTCGACGCGATGCAGCGCGCCAACCTGCGTGTGGCGCGTGTGTTCGTGCGGGCCGTCCAGTACAACGCATACGGCCAGATCGACTACGTGCCGAACCTGCAGGTGAACACCAACATCGACGTCGRGACCGTCAACGGCTATGACGACACCGTGCTGGCGCGCATCGACCAGCTGATGGTCGAAGCCAAGCAGCGCGGCATCAAGCTGATCCTGTCGCTGCATGACCGCTGGTACATGGGATCCTGGGAAGGCGACGACATCTACACCCAGCTCTACGGTGTGCGCGACGGCAGCCAGGCCCTGCACGACTACTACGACGCCTGGGCCGGCGCCGAGATGATGCAGCGGCTGGACGCCCGCCTGCGCCACCTGCTGACGCACCGCAACCCGCTGCTGGGCAACCGCACCTGGGGCGAGATGAGCGACGTGGTGTTCAGCGTCGAAGCCGAGAACGAGGCAATGGCAGGCGTCAGCGGAGTCGACGATGCTTTCGCCGGCGCCTGGCAGTGTGCACGCGCGAAAGCGATGAAGCCCCATGTGTCGAACGGAGTGCTGATCAGCACCGGCGGCGTCAAGGACGCCTACAACTCGGCCTACTCATCGTTCTTCGATTGCCCGGAGATCGACCTGATCGGCATCCACAACTACGGCAAGGGCGATGACGTGCCGGGCCAGCTGCAGAAGGTGCTCGCGTTGGCCAAGAGCAAGAGCAAGCGCGTCGTGATGCAGGAGTTCAGCTGCGACCCGGACGTGGACGGCGCGCCGGACGGCTTGAGCGATGCGCAGAAGCGGCAGTGGCGCGCCACTTGCAACGAGAACGAGATCATCCGCTACGAACAGCTGGGGCTGCCGTGGATGATCTGGTCGGTCGTGACGCCCAGCGACACGCTGCGCGAGGTGGACGCCAACGACGCGAGCTGGCCGGTGCTGAGCCGGCACGCGACGAACCCGCCGCGGCTCGGCTTTGCCTGGCCCGAGCTGAAGTAGCCGGGCTACAGCTTGATCTTGACTTCGAACTGGATCTGACGCGGCTCGCTCAGCCCGGCGTAGTAGGGCGAGCCGACCGGCGCCGAAAGGTTGCTCAGGAACTGCACGTACTGCTTGTCGAACAGGTTGTTGACGATCAGCGCGACACCCCACTGCTTCGAGTCGGCCTCCCAGCCCAGGCGGGTGTCGACGCGCTGGCGCGCTTCGCCAACGCGGAAGCCCGGCGCTTTCAGGCAGGCGCCCTGCATTTCGGAGTCGTCGTTGCAGCGGGTGGCGCTGAGGTACGAGCCCTGCACCGACCAGTTTGCATGGCCATCGCCCAGAGCCCATTGCACGTCGAAACCGGCCGTCAGCGAGGTGGTCGGTGTGCCGTACGGCTGGCCGGTCAGGTCGTTGCTGTCGCCGGCACGGTTGCGCTGCGCCTTGTAGGTCTGGTCGATCAGTTCGGCCGAGCCGAACACGCGGAAGTCCTTCGACAGCTGCCATTGCGCTTCCAGGTCGGCGCCGGTGGCCTGCACGTCGCTGGAGGTCACCACATAGGCAGGGATCGGCGGCGATTGGTCGAGCGTGATCGACTGCAGGTTCTTGAACAGGTAGTGGAACAGCGAGGCGCCATAGCTGAAGCCGCTGTTGGCCAGCCTGCCCTTGATGCCGATCTCGTAGCTGGTCACCGTCTCGGGGTCGAAGCTGCCACCGTTGGCCGCGGTGCTGACCGAGTTGAAGCCACCGGCCTGGTAGCCACGGGTGACCGAGCCGAAGACCATCGTGTCCTTGTCGAAATGGTGATCGATCACCAGGCGCGGGCTGACGTTGGTCCAGCTCTTCTTGGCATACACCGGTGCGGCGAACCACTCGGGGTTGTTGAACTCGAGGTTGCCGAACTGGCTGAGCAGCACCACCTGTTGCAGGCCGTCGGCCTGTTCCTGGGTGATCACGCCGGYGCCTACCATCTGGGCGAAGAAGTCGGGCGTGAACAAGGCTAGCTGTGGCGTCAGGCCGGGTGACGAGTGCAGCGGGTTGTACCAGCTGAACTTCTTCTCGTCGCGGGTGAAGCGGATGCCGGTGGTCAGGTTGGTATTCGCCCCCAGGTGCCAGATTGCATCGCCGAACAAGGCCTGGGCCTTGAAGTCGCCGGTGTTGTTCATGTTCTCTTGCCAGGTCTGCCCGAGCAGATTGATCCCCGGGACGCCGGCCAGCAGGGCCAACAGGTTCATGCTGGCATATGGACCCATGGACGGCGGCTGACCGTAGGCGGGCGGCGCGGCCAGCGTGTCGATGGAGTTGGTGTAGGTGTTGATCTGGCTGGTCTGCTTGGCGTCTTCGCCCGACAGGCCGAGACCCACCAACCAGTCCACCGTCGGGTTGTTGCCGGCCAGGCGGAACTCCTGCTGCCAGCTCTTGTTGTGTTCGAAGTTGCCGGTGGACAGGTGCGAGGCGATGTTGTCGGTGCCGTCGTTGTCCTGCAGGTTTTCGGTCTTGAACTGGCGCCAGGCCGTCAGGCTGCTGAAGGTGGCGAAGCCCAGGTCGTGCTCGACACGCAGCGTCAGCCCGTCGAACAAACGTTCCTCGCGGCCATTGACCACGTCGTTGCGCAGCGGCTGCTTGCGCGGGTCGACGAACAAGGAGGTGTCCAGATGGCCCTCGTCGTCGATCGCGGTGATCGGCGTCACCGGCGACAAGGCCCAGACCGGCCGCGGGCGCTGGTCGAGGTCTTCGTGCTCATAGCTCAAGACTGCACTGGTCGCACCACTCGGGTGCCAGCCGAGCGCCAGCCGGGCGCCCCACGCGTTGTCCTGCGGCGAGCGCAGGCCGGTGGTGACGTTCGTCGTCCAGCCCTCGCGGCGCTGGGTGACCGACGAGAAACGCAGCGCCCAGTCGTCGTTCAGCGGCTGGTTGACCATCGCCTCGGTGTGCACCGTGGCGTGGTTGCCCATGCGCAGCAGGCCGCTGGCGGCGAAGCTGCCGGTCGGGTCGTTGGTGACGATCGAGATCGCGCCGCCGGCGCTGTTGCGGCCGAAGAGGGTGCCCTGTGGGCCCTTCAACACCTCGACGCGCTTGATGTCGTTGAAGTTCAGCAKCGCGCCACCGGTCTTGCCGGTGTAGACGCCGTTGACGTACACGCCCACCGGCGMATCGGTGCCGATGCCGAAGTCGGCGGTGCCCAGTCCACGCAGTGTGAAGTTAGGCTGTGTCGGCTCGGTCGCATCGATCTGCAGGCCGGGCACGAAGGCAGAGACTTCGGCGATGTTGACTGAGCCGAGCTTAGCGATCTGCTCGGAGCCGATCAGCTGGATCGAGATCGGTACCTGCAGCACTTCCTGCTTGCGGCCCTGCGCCGTCACTTCCACCACCGTCACCTGGTTCTCGGTGGCCGGCGCGTCTTTCTTCGCCGGCTCGGCCTGGGCCCACGCGAGCTGGGGCAGGCTGGCGATCGCGCTCAATGCGGCGACGGCCAGCGCGGTGCGGCGCAGGGGTTGGGGGGCGGGGCGTACAGCCATGGTCTCTCCTCCAGGGTTCAAAGCTTGTGGGGGTCAGGCGGGCTGCAGCGGCCGGGCAGTGAGGCGATCCACTGCCGTACCAGGCGCAGCCCTTCTTCATGTACGGTGTTGCGGCCCAGCTCGGGCATCATCACGCCGCCTTCGGTGCTGGCCAGGCGCCAGGCCATGATCGACGCGTCAGGCTGGCCCGGCACGATGCCGAACAGGCGGTCGCCGGTGCCTTTGCCTGCGGCCACTGGCGGCTTGCACAAGCCCATCTGCCAATCGACCGGTGCGAACGCATCCAGCCGCAGCGCGGTGTTGCTGGCAGTCGCATTGGCCTGGTGGCAGTGCGCGCAGTTGACGTCGAGGTAGGCACGGGCCCGGTCGGCCAGCGGCAGCTTGGCGTCGGCCCAGTTGGCGGCACGGGGCAGGGCGCTCAGGTCGTTGGCGTTGGGCACGCCAGTCAGGAAGCCGGTGCGTTGCCAGCGGGCGAGCTGGTTCTCTTCGCCCTCGGCGTAGGCCAGCGTGCGGTTCAGGTGGCGCACCTTCGGGCCGATTGGCGTGAAGACCTTGTTCTTCAGGTTCACCACATGGCACGAGGCGCACTGGTTCTCGTTCGGCACCACGTAGGTGAAGCGTTGGTGGTGGCCGGCGTCGTCTACGAGCTCCAGCGCCTTCTGGTCGCCGGTGCGCTCAAGCACGGCCTCGGTCTGTGCCTCGTTCCAGACATAAGGCAGCGCAACCCAGCCGTCGGTGCGCTTCACCAGCAGCCGGGTTTCGATCAGCCGCACCTGCGACAGGTCCAAGCCCAACGACGGCGGTGCCGTGAGCGCGGTGGCCGTCTGGCGCACCTGGCCCGACTCTGCCGCAGCGCCGTCGACCTTCGGGTAGTAGAAAGTCTTGCTGAGGATGGTGCCGACGGGGAAGTCGAACGCCTCTTGCTCGCGGTAGGTGGCGGCCTGGCCGGCCGGCATCCAGACCGTGCGCAGCTTGTGCGCGTGGTCGCTGAACAGCGGCGTGTTCAGGTCATACGGCAGCACGCCGGTGTTCAGCGACAAGTGCTTGCCATCGGACTCGACCACATGCCATTCGGCCAACGTCGCCGGCTTGCCTTCGGCGACGAAATTGACAGGCGCCGGCGCGCGTTGGCAACCCGCCAACAAGGCCAGCACGCCGACGGCGGCTGCGAGTTGGTACAACAACTTCAAGGTCAGGTCTTCGACGTCAAGGTCACCGGCGACAAGGGCGGCAGCTCGCAGCGCATCTCTTCGGTCACCACGCGCGGGTTCTTGTACTTGCCCGGGCCGTCGGCGTTGAGCACCTCGACCTTGCCGTTGTTCACGCACAACCGCGCCTCGGCCACGCCGCTGGCCTTGGGGTCGGCGTAGCCGTCCCACAGCACATCGGGGAAGCGGCCGTTCAAGCCGAACATCGCCGTCTTCAACACCTTCAGGTCGACACCATCGGGCGAGTCGCCACCGCCGGAGAAGCGGTTGCTGTGCACGTAGATCGCCTTGGGGTACGGGTCGTAGCCGGCCTCGACGCCCTTGTCGCTGTAATAGCCGGTCGAGAAGTAGCTCGAGATGATGACGTTGGCGGTGCGGTTGTCGACCACGTCGTTGTCGAAGATCTCGACCTTGGTGTTCGAGTTGATGACCACGCCCGAGCCGGCTGGCACGCTGGCCACCGCGGTGCCCTTGGCGCCGAAGTTGGCCAGGTTGTTCAGCTCGACCCGGTTCTTGTAGACGCGTGTCGAATGCCCCGGCTGCGACAGGTTGGGCATGTTGAAGACCAGGATGCCGCCGGTGTTGCCGGTGGCCAGGTTCTCGTAGACGTCGGCGTCGATCGTGTTCTCGATCTCGATGCCGGCCACGTTCTGCTCGGCACGGCAGCGCCGCACGATCACGTTCTTCGACTGGCCGACGTAAATGCCCGCGTCCGACGCGCCGAAGGACTGCGAGTCTTCGATCAGCACATTCTTCGTCTTGACCGGGTAGATGCCGTAGGCGCCGTTGCTGGTCTTCGGCCCATCGGTCMAGCGCACGCGCACCGAGCGGATCGTGATGTTCTCGCCGTCGTTGATCTTCAGCGCGTCGCCCTGGCTGTCTTCGAGCGTCAGGCCTTCGATCGTGAAGTCATTGGCCTGCACCAGCAGCCCTTCGGGGCCGGACGTCTGGCCGCGGAACGACAGGATGGTTTTCTCCATGCCGGCGCCGCGGATCGTGACGCCGCTGGCGCGCAAGGAGAGCCCGCGATCGAGGTGATAACTGCCGGCCGGGATCTCGACCACCGAGCCGGGCTTCGCGTCCAGCAACTGCTCTTGCAGCTTCTTCTGAAACGCGGTGTCGACGGCCAGGTCACCAGCACGCTGGCCACCATCGGGCTGGGTCTTGCCGCAGCCGACGAAACCGATCGCGGCCAGCACGGCCAGGGCCGCGGCGCCGCGGCCCCAACGGAAGTTGCGCATGGTGTGTCCTCGCACATTGCAAGCGCCTGCGGCGGCCGGGCGTTGGCCTGCGGCGGCGTGGCGTCTGCTCTGCGAAAGAATGTAGCAAGGACTATCGTTTGCCGGTTTACGGAGTTTCCCCGGTGACGTGAATCGCGCTCACGTCAGCGGCAGGGCGGCTCCGTCGCACTATCCGTGTCGTGGCGCACCAGGCTCGGTCAGCCCGGTGGCTGGGCTTGCGAGCAGGGCACCTGGATCACCTCGCGCCGGCCGCCGTCCACGCGCACGGCGGTGAGCTCGCCGCCCCAGACGCAGCCGGTGTCCAGCGCCAGCAGATCGGGCCGGTTGATCAGCCCCAAGGTCGACCAATGGCCGAAAGCGATCGGTTCGCCGGCACTGGCACGCTCGGGGTGCTCGAACCAGGGCTTGAAGCCGGTTGGCGCGGTGTCGGCGCTGTCCTTGCTGTCGAACTCGAGCGTGCCGTCGGCGGCGCAGAAGCGGATGCGCGTCAGCGCGTTGATGATGAAGCGCAGTCGCTCAACGCCGGTGAGCGCCTCGTCCCAACGCGCCGGTTGGTTGCCGTACATCTGCGGCAGGAACTCGCGCAGCGCCGGGCCGCGCAGCATCGTTTCGACCTCACCGGCCAAGGCCAGCGTGCGTTCGGTGTTCCATTGCGGCACCACGCCGGCATGCACCAGCAACCAGCCCTCGGCGTGGTCAGCCAGCCGGCCCTGGCACAGCCAGTCGAGCAGCGCCTCGCGTTGCGGGTGGTCGAGGATCTGGACCAGCGTGTCGCGCTTGTGCGGTGGCCGCACGCCCGCGGCCACCGCGAGCAAATGCAGGTCGTGATTGCCCAGCAGGTAGCCGGCGCTGGCGCCATAGCCCTGCAGCCGCTGCAGCACGGCGAGCGAGCCGGGGCCTCTGTTGACGAGGTCGCCCAGCACATGCAGGCGGTCACGCGAAGGCGAGAACCCGATCGCGGCGAGCAGGCGTTCGAAGGCGTCGCAGCAGCCTTGCAGGTCGCCGATGAGGTAGTGCATCTAGTTGTCCTGTCCTGGAAATGGCTGCGATGGCGCGCCCGCGTGACCGGTCATCAGGGCAGATACGCTCGGTATCTACCCTGCCGCCCGGCCGCAAGTTCATCACCATCTGGTCGAATCTCTGTGGCGGCCATTTTCGGGACAGGACACCCGATTCTGCTACGCTCTCGCCCCATTTCTTCCCCTCTCTGCGGCGCGATTCCTGCTTCGCCCGCCCCTCATGGACCTCGCCCTTCTCGTTTTCCTGATTCTGCTCAACGGCTTGTTTGCCATGTCTGAGATGGCCTTGTCGGCCAGCCGCAAGGCGCGGCTGCAGGTGATGGTCGAAGCGGGGGAATCCGGCGCGCAAGCGGCGATCGACCTGCACGACAACCCGACCAAGTTCCTGTCGACGGTGCAGATCGGCATCACCTCGATCAGCGTGCTGAACGGCATCGTCGGCGACGCGGCGYTCTCGGGCCCGCTGTCGGCGTGGCTGCTGTCCTACCTGCCGTTGTCGCAGCGCGCGGCCGATGTCACCGCCACCGCGCTGGTGGTGCTGATCATCACCGTGTTGTCGATCATCTTTGGCGAACTGGTGCCCAAGCGCCTGGGCCAGATGCACCCCGAGACGGTGGCCCGGCTGGTGGCGCAGCCGATGGAATGGCTGTCGCTCGCGACGCGCCCGCTGGTGGCCATGCTGGCCGCGTGCACCGAGGGCATCCTGCGCCTGATGGGTGTGCATGCCGGCCCTGCACGCAGCGTGACCGAAGAGGAAATCGCCGCCAGCCTGGAAGAAGGCCTGGACGCCGGCGTGATCGAGGCGCAGGAGCACCAGATGGTGCGCAACGTGTTCCGTCTGGACGATCGGCAGGTCGGCTCGATGATGATCCCGCGCGCCGAAATCCGTTGGCTAGACGCCAATGCGTCGATCGACGACGTGCTGAGTGTCATCGCCGACGAAGAGCATTCGCGCTACCCGGTTTGCCGCGGTGGGCTGGACGACGTGATCGGCGTGGTCAGCGCGCACAGGCTGCTGAAGCCGCTCGCCGCTGGCCGCGTGGCCTTGCTGGGCGACCACCTGGAGGCGCCGGTGTTCGTGCCGGAAACGCTGTCGGGCATGGAGCTGCTCGAGCATTTCCGCAATTCGGGCGCACAGCTGGTCTTCGTGGTCGACGAGTACGGCGCGGTGCAAGGTGTGATCACCGTGCGCGACGTGATGGAAGCGATCACCGGTGAGTTCGGCAGCCAGGCCGCCGAAGCGTGGGCTGTACAGCGCGCTGACGGCAGCTGGCTGATCGACGGCCTGATCCCGGTGCCCGAGCTGAAGGACCGGCTCGAATTGAAAGACTTGCCCGAGGAAGACCGCGGGCGCTACAACACCCTGGCAGGCATGATCATGCTGCTGCTGGGCCGGCTGCCCCGCACCACCGACCAGGTGGAATGGGAAGGCTGGCGGTTTGAGGTGGTGGACCTCGATGGCAAACGGGTYGATAAGGTGCTGGCAAGTCGTCAGCCGGGGCCTGTACACGAATCTGGAGAATTGAAGTGATCAACCCCGAGCTGCACAAGAAGCCGGTCGCGCTGGACCGCGTCGCGCATCGGAACCTGAAGATCCGCCGCGAGATGAGCGCGCTGGATGCGACCACGGGCTTGAATGCCTTTTTCATCACCGCGGCCGAGTTCGCCGACGCGTGCAAGGAATACCCGATCCTGTTCCTGCGTGCCGGCAAGGACGAGCAAGGCAAGGACCTGTGCGCCCCGGTGACCGTGTTCGGCTTGCTCAAGGGCGAGAACCTGATCTACCGCCACGGCCGCTGGAACGCGCGCTATGTGCCGGCGCTGCTGCGCTCGTACCCGTTCGCGATGGCGCCCACGCCGGACAAGCAGTTCGTCGTCTGCTTCGACGAGACCAGCCCTGTGTTCTCGCAGACCGAAGGCCAGGCGCTGTTCGACGAAAAGGGTGAGGCCACGCCTTACCTCGAAGAGGTGCGCCAGTTCGTCGAGAAGATCGAGATCGAGGTCGATCGCACGCGGTTGGCCGGGCGCAAGCTGATGGAGCTGAACATGCTGCAGGACAAGCGCTTCGACGCGACCCTGCCGGATGGCACGCCGCTGTCGATCGACGGTTTCATGGCGGTCGATGAAGAGCGCCTGAAGAACCTGAACGATGCCGACGTGCTGGAGCTGCAACGCACCGGCCTGCTGGCCTTGATCCACTTCCACATGGCCTCGATGAGCAACATCAGCCGCCTGCTCGAGATCCACGTCGAGAAGCGCGCCGGCGAAGCGAAGTAAGCACCAGAGCCGCGACAGGCTATGTCAGGCGGCATGCCCGCCCGGCATAGCAGCTATCGTCTGCTCTCTCATGGAATGGGGTGTTCCCCGCTAGGGCACCACCCCACCGCGGCGTAAGCTGCCGCGGCAGACCCCCGTGAGGAGAGCCCCCAATGAAGACGATCCACCGCCCTCTGGTTTGGCTGGCCGCACTGGCCGGCAGCGCGTTGATGGCGAACCCCGCTGCCGCGCAAGAGGTGACGCTGAAGTTCCACCACATCTGGAACCCGCAGGCGATGGCCTCGGTGAACCTGATCCAGCCGTGGTGCGACAAGATCGCCAAGGACTCGGGCGGCAAGATGAAGTGCCAGATCCTGCCGGCGATGTCCGGTGGCGGCACCCCGCCGCAGCTGGTGGACCGCGTCAAGGACGGCGTCGACGACCTCGTCATCACGCTCCCCGGCTACACCGCGGGCCGCTTCCCGGCGATGGAAGTGTTCGAGCTGCCCTTCATGTGCAACTCGGCCGAGGCCGGTGCGCACGCGGCGTGGGACTACCTGCAGAAGTACGCGCTGAAGGAATTCCCCGGCACCAAGATCCTCGCGACCTGGGTCCACGACGAAGGCTACATCCACACCCGCGACAAGCAGGTGAAGACGATGGCCGACTTCAAGGGCTTGAAGATGCGTGCGCCGACACGCCAGACCAACAAGCTGCTGGCCACGCTTGGCGCCTCGCCGGTTGGCATGCCGCTGCCGGCGATTCCCGACGCGGTGAGCAAGGGTACGATCGACGGCTTCCTGCTGCCGTGGGAAGTGATGCCGTCGCTGAAGCTGCAGGAGCTGGTCAAGTACGACAGCGAGACCGACCCCACGCGCCCAGCGCTGTACAGCGCGGTCTTCGTCTTCGCGATGAACCAGGCCAAGTACGACAGCCTGTCGCCTGAGCTGAAGAAGGTCATCGACGACAACTCGGGCGGCGACTTCTCGCAGTCGATCGGCAAGATCTGGGACAACAGCCAGGCAGCCGGCCGCAAGGCGGCGGTCGACCACGGCAACACGCTGTACACGATCCCGGCGGCCGAACTGGACAACTGGGTCAAGGCCTCGGCGCCGCTGTACATCGGCTGGGTTGCCGAAATCGAAGGCAAGGGCATGCCGGCCAAGCAGATGCTGCAGGACGCCAAGGACCTGCTGGCCAAATACAAAACCGCCAAGTGACATTTCCCCACCGACCTGCGGTCCTGGGAACGGCCTGAACGTGATCCGTCAGCCGCTTCGACGCCTGTCGTTGGTGTTCGCGGTGCTTGGCGGCGGCGTCGCCTGCGTCGTTGCCGCGATGACGGTCACCTCGATCGTGATGCGCGCGCTGCTGTCGAGCCCGATCGCCGGCGATGTCGAGTTGACACAGCTGGGCATCGCGCTGTCGATCTCGTTGTGCCTGCCCTGGGCGCAGCTGCACGGCGCGAACATCATCGTCGACTTCTTCACCCAGGCGCTGCCTGACCGGGCCAATCGCCGGCTCGACGCGTTCGGCGCCGTGCTGTTGGCGGCGATGTGCGCGTTGCTGTCGTGGCGCACCAGCGTCGGTGCGATCGCGGTGCGCGAGGCCGGTGAGACCTCGATGATTCTGGACCTGCCGATGTGGTGGGCTTATGCCTCGCTCGCGCCCGGACTGGCCCTGAGCGCGTTGGTCGCGCTGGTGCAGGCTTGGCGCTGCTGGCGCGGCGGGCAGTTGGTCGAGAACTAGAAACCGAGGGACGATGGACCCGCTGTGGATCGGCCTGCTGATGTTCGCAGGCATGTTGGTGTTGATGGCGCTGCGCGTGCCGATTGCCGCGGCGATGTTCATCCCCGGGGCCTTGGGCTACTGGGCGATGACCAACGACCAGGTGCTGCTGAACCAGCTGAAGGGTGCTGCAGTCGCGCGGTTGACGGTGTACGACCTGTCGGTGATTCCGCTGTTCCTGTTGATGGGGCAGTTCGCAACGCAGGGCGGTTTGTCGCGTTCGTTGTTCCAGGCGGCTGCGGCTTTTGTCGGCCACATCCGCGGCGGGCTGGCGATGGCGGCGGTGTTGAGTGCGGCGGCCTTCGGCGCAGTCTGTGGCTCATCGGTGGCGACCTCAGCCACGATCACGCAGGTCGCCTATCCGGAGATGAAGGCCCATGGCTACAGCGGCCGGCTGTCCACGGCCACGCTGGCCTCGGGCGGCACGTTGGGCATCCTGATTCCGCCGTCGGTACCGCTGGTGGTCTATGCGATCCTGACCGAGCAGAACATCGCCAAGCTGTTCGCCGCGGCCATGGTGCCCGGCATCCTGGCGGCCATCGGCTACCTGATCGTCATCGCGCTGCTTTGCCGTTGGCGGCCCAGCCTGGCGATGCCGAGCGAGCCGGTGCCCTGGCGCCAACGCTGGCATGCGTTGGTCGGCGTGTGGCCCATCGTCGTGATCTTCGTCGTCGTGTTCGGCGGCATCTACGGTGGCGTGTTTTCGCCCACCGAGGGCGCAGCGGTCGGCGCATTGGGCACTTTCGTCGCGGCCATTGCGCGGCGTGAGCTGGACCGCGCGGGCATCGTGCGCAGCTTCATCGGCACCGCCGAAACCTCGGCGATGGTGTTCATGATCTTCCTCGGCGCCGACATGATGAACGCGTCGCTGGCGCTGACCGCGATGCCGCGCCTGCTGGCCGATTGGGTCGCGCACCTGCACGTGGCGCCGCTGGTCATCGTCGGCGCGGTGATGCTGTTCTACGTGGCACTCGGCTGCGTGATGGACGAGCTGTCGATGATGCTGCTGACCATCCCCGTGCTGTTCCCGGCCATCATGGGGCTGGACCTGTGGGGCCTGTCGCTGGAGATGAAGGCGATCTGGTTCGGCATCCTGGTGTTGATGACGGTGGGCATCGGCATGACGGCGCCGCCGGTCGGCCTGAACGTCTACGTGGTCAACAGCATCGCCAAAGACGTGCCGATGAGCGAGACCTACAAGGGCGTGTTCCCGTTCCTCGCGACCGACGTGGTCCGCACCGTGGCGATGCTGTTTTTCCCGTCGCTTTGCCTGGGGCTGGTGCGGCTGCTGTACTGAAGGTTGGTGGTCCAATCGCCGATCCGCGGGCGGATCTTGCCGCTCACACCGAGACCTGACGGAACCTCCTCTTCATGAAGCTTCTTCTCGCGTTCATCGTGGCGGCCTTTTTTGGCTTCACCTCACTCGACGCCGCCGCGGCGGCCGGCGGCTCGGGCTACGACCCGGCAGCCAACCCGGCGTCGGCCCTCAACACCGCGCTCGACCAGGCGAAAACCAGCCATCGCAAGGTGCTGGTCATCGCGGGTGGAGACTGGTGTCGCTGGTGCCTGATCCTGAATTCGTTCTGGGACAAGAACCCCGAGGTGAAGGCCGAACTCGACCGGACCTTCGTCGTCGTGAAGGTCTACTTCGGCGAGGACAATACCAACGACAGCTTCTTCTCGAAGCTGCCGCGCGCCAAGGGCTACCCGCACTTCTGGGTCATGTCGCCGGACGGTGTCACGATGCACTCCATCGACACCGGTCGACTGGAGAATGGCCACGACAGCTACGACAAGAGCGAGGTCCTGCGCTTCATCCGCGAGGTCGGGGCGAGCTGACGCCGCTGGTTCAGGCCGGGTTCGCCGCCGCATCGCGGCTGCCGCGACTGGCTGGGCCGTACAAGGTGGCGTTGGCGTCGCGGCCGACCAGCATCGGCGCCAGCCGCACCGTCGAATCGCCTTCGAAGCCCACGTCGCCTCGATAGTCGCGCGGATTGCGCCAGGTGCCCATCAGCATGTCCCACGGCGGAAAGTCGGAATAGTTGTAGGCATGCACGCCGCGCCGGTGGTGCACACCATGCGCCTCGGGCCGCTGGATGAACCAGCCCATCCAGGTGGGGGTGTGGATGTTGAAGTGCTGGAACATGCCGTAGAACGCGGCGACCGTGCCCAGGATGGCGGCGGCCAGCGGATCCAACCCGAGGATGAACACGACGACGAGCTGGAACAGCGCGACGTTCAGCACCACCTCTTGCGGTGTGAAGAGCACCGAGCCGGCCACGTCCAGCCGCTGCGGTGAGTGGTGCAGCTGGTGAACCCAGCGCCAGAGCAAGTCGAAGCGGTGGTAGGCGCGGTGCAGCAGCGCCGTGGCCAGCGTGAAGACCGGCAAGCCCACCAGCACGCCGCCGATGATGCCGAGCCGGGCGCCGTTGAACAGATGGTGGGCAGTGATCTCGGGCGGCAGCAGGCTGGGAAGCACCGCATTCAGCCCCATCAGCATCACGAAGAAGGCGACCGACTTGGTGCGCCACCAGCGGATGCTGGGCCAGGCCCGCGCAGGGGCCAAGGCCTCCCAGGCCARCATGGCCAGCCACATCAAGGGGATCAACAAGCCGATCAGGTCTTCGGTCGTCATGGCAGCCTCCTGCATGCTCGGGCCGGCAAACAACGCCGGCCCGACACTCAGTCGGCTCTGGACGACACGGCCTTACATCGGCCGAGGCGTCACTCGCTGTCAGCCGCGTCGGCGGCCGCCGGGAACTTCACGTCGACCACGTTGTAGAAGCTGTTCGAGGTGTCGCCGATTTCCCAGACGCCCAGGATGATCTGGTAGCCGTGGCGCACCGGCACGTTGCAGGTGTGGGTGACAGTCATCGGCGGCTGCTTCATGCCGCCGTCGGCGGTGCAGAACGGCGTGCTCTCGAACGACGCACGGGTCAGCTTCTGCGCCGGGTTCCAACCGGCCTTGGTGATGTAGTAGCGCCAGTTGCGCGTCACGTGGTTGGCGGTGAAGTTCCAGGTGAAGGTGTTGGTGCCGGCCTTGATCTTGCGCTTGATCCAGCGGGTTTTGGTCTGCACGTCCAGCTCGGCGAAGCTGTCATGCCCGGCGCTGGCGATGTGCTGGTCCGCCGGGCCGTTGGTGGGCCAGCCCGATGGGGCCTCCAGGCTTTGGGGCTCCCACTGGATCGCGCCGCAGTTGGTGTTGGTACCCAGCTTGCAAAGGTAGCCGCGGGATTCGGGGGCGCTGATGTAGCCATGGGCGGCGGCGGACAACGGCATCGCCGCGGCCAGGCTCAGCAAAGCGATTCGAGACAGGTTCATGGGGTTTCCTTCCTGTGTGGTGGCGGCAAATTGTCGAAAGCCCCCTATTGGTGCGCAAGAGGTCTTCTATTGGTTCCTTTCTGGTATTTGAAAGCGGAGGTATCTGATACCGCTTTCAGTCCGCCGGCTGCAAGCGGCAGATGGTTTTGGCGACTCGCAAGGCCAGCGAGCCGGGTTCTTCGGCCTTGCGGTGGCAGACCACGACGCTGCGTTGCAGTGCCGGCCGCAGGGGGCGAATCTGCAGCGTGTCCGACACGCGCATCCAGTCGGGGCGCGCCGGCAGCAGGGCGGCGCCATAGCCCGCACCCACCAGGCCGGCGGCGACTTCCTCGAACGGCATTTCCAGCCGCACTGTCGGCTGCAGCCCGGCCTGGGCGAACCAACCCATCACCTGGCCGTGGATGTGGGTGGACGGCTCGTTGACGATCAACGGCCGCGCGGCCAGCCAGCGCGGCGTGACCTGGGCGGGCACCTGCCACGCCAGCGGCAGCAGTGCCACCAGCGCCGTGCGGTGCCAGGGCAGGGCGACGATCGCGTCGGGCAGGGCCTCGCGCTGCGCCACGAGCACCAGGTCGACGCTGCCGGCGGCCAGCCAGTCCAGCAGTTCGGGTGACCGACCAGTGCGCAGCTCCAACTGCACACCAGGCCAGCCGGTGCTGAGCTCGCGCATCACCGTCGGCAGCATGCGCGACAAGCCACCGGTGGACGCGCCGATGCGCAGCCGCGCCAGCGCGTCGGCCCGCAAGCGCGCGACGGCCTCGACTGCATCGTCGGCTTCGCGTAGCAGCCGGCGTGCGCGCCGCACCAGCTCTTCGCCGGCGGGCGTGGCCGCCAGTTGGCGAAAGCCGCGCGTGAGAAGCGGCTGCTCCAGGCGCTTCTCCAGTTCAGTGATGTGGAGGCTGACGGTGGGTTGCGACAGATGCAGCGCACGCGCAGCCAGCGTGAAGCTGCCCAGTTCCACCACCGTCACCAGGGTGCGCAATTGGTCGAGCTTGAGTTCACGCATTGGAATTCCTGATGTACCTATCCGAACATTTCAATTTTCAAATGTAGCCGCACAGGGCAGCATCGTCGGAATGCGATTGCTTCGAGGTCTGTGGAACCCGTCTTCTCAGCGCATCGTGGTGATCTGCATGCTGCACCACGCCGTGATGAGCGGCGCGCGCACCGTGTTGCCGTTGCTGGCACTGCAACGTGGCGGCAGCCCGTCCGTGGCCGGGGCGCTGATTGCCGTGCAGGCGCTGGCGCCGGCCTTGCTGTCGCTGCCTATTGCAGCGCTGATCGGGCGATGGGGCGCGCGACGCATCGCGGCCTGGGGCCTGGTGCTCAGCGCGGGGCTGTTGCTCGGCTTGGCGCTGGCCGGCGGCATCACCATGCTCTTCGTGCTGGCGGCCGGTGTGGGTGTCGGCTACAGCATGACCGCCATCAGCGCGCAGCGTGTGTTGGGCCAGTGTGTCGCGGCAGGTGACGCGCGGGCCTACGAGCGGTTTTCGCTCGCCACGGCGCTCTCGGCCTGCGGCGGCCCCTTGGTCGCGGGCGCGGTGCTGACTGTGGGCGGCAAGGCAGCATGCCTAGCTGCGCTCGGCGGGCTGGCTTTTGTGGCCGGGCTCGTGCTGGCCCTCGCCTGGCCGGCGGGACCCACGCTAACGTCCCGTCCCCATGTCGGCGCAGCGCGGCCACCGCTGGGGGCAGGCGTGCGTGCGGTGCTGGCGGCCGAGACGGTGATCTCTGTCTCATGGAACGCCTTGGCCACGCTGGTGATCCTGCGGGCGCATGCCGAGGGCTGGCCCGCCACGCAGCTGACGCTGGTGGTGTCCTTGCTCGGCTTTGGCGTCTTGCTGGCGCGGCTGCTGGGCCCGCGGCTGCTGCCGGGCTTGGCCGAAGCGACGCTGGTGCGCGTGTCGATGGCTGCGGCGATGCTGGGCTTGCTGAGTTTTGTCGGGCATTGGCCGTGGTGGGTCCACGCCGTGGCGCAGACCTTGGCCGGCATGGGACTCGGGCTGTCGCTGAGCCCTGTGCTGTCGTTGCTGCATCAGCGTTCGAACCCCGCCACCCACACCCGCACGCTGGCCGTGCGCAACCTGATGCTCCATGGTTGCGCGGTGGCCGGTCCAGCGTTGTTGGGCGCTGCGGTCGGCGTGGTCGGTACGGCGTCGACTTGCGTGGCGATGGTCGCCGTGGCGTTGGCGGCGGCGTTGACGATCCGGCTTTGAGGTCCGGCGCACGAGACCTCGTCACGGTTCGTCACTGGTCGTGCGGCTGGCAAGGCGTGAGTGGTGCGGCCGACAGCCCGCCCGTACCAGGCGTCGTGCCCGGCCGTCACGGCAGGCATCGACTCGTTGCCTGAAATCGCCGCCCTGAAGCGAGATTGATCCGCTTCGTCGCAAAGGCGAAGCGTCGACCTCCGTCCGCGAAATCCTTGCGCCCAGAGCGGCTCACAACAGCCTCGTGAGACCACCGCCTTGGCGATGGGGCATTGGCAGCCCCGGTTCGTACGGAGACATCTCGACCATGTTTGCACCTCGCCCCATTCCCGTCTCGAGGCGGCACGCCGCCAGCGGCTTCACGCTGCTGGAGATGGCCATCGTGCTGGTGATCATCGGCGCCATCCTCGGCGCCGTGATGATCGGCCGCGATGCGCAGCGCAATGCCGAGTACCTGAAGATCCGGCAGGCCTTCGTCAACCAATGGGCGGTGGCCTACAACAGCTACGTCCAGCGATACGGCGCCCCGGTTGGCGACAACCACCAGGCGCCGCGGCTGATGGTCAACGGCCAGAAATACGCCGGCGCGCTCGGTGGCGACCTCACCACCGCGACACCCCCTCCGGCCGTTTGCGAAAAGTCGGCGGGTCGCCGGATGACCCGTGCGATGGAGGCCAGCGTCAGCCTGCGGCAAGAGATGCTGCAAGCCGGTATCGAGTTACCCCAGGGGCGTGGCATCGGCATGGAAGACCGCTACGTCTATCTGGACACCAACGGAAACCCGCAAGAGTTGCAGGTCTGCTTCCAGTGGAACCCGCCTGGCACACGCTCTGGCACCGGCAACGTGATGGTGATCAGCGGCCTGACGCCCGACCTGGCGCGCTCGCTGGCCTCGGGCATCAAAGGCAATGCCGATGCGAACAGCGGTTCGTTCCGCCAAGAAGGCGTGACCGCCGGCGCCGGTGCCACCGCGGGCCTCGATTGGGTTGGCGACAACACCCAGGCGTACTCGGGCTCGTCGGGCACCACCATCGACCGCGAAGCCCAGGTGCTGACGGTGGTGGCCCATTACAAGATGAACCAGTGATGGCCAGGTTGGATTGAAGATGTCTAACTCCATTTCTTGGCGCACTCGCGGTGCGTTGCCATGGGCGGTGCGGCTGAAGCCGGCCGGGACCAGGCTCTTCGTTGCCTGCGCGCTCTGCGCAACCGCCTCCGCCGGTCTGCTGATGCTGGGCAAGCACCGACTGGACCAGTCCAGCCAACGGCTGGAGCGCGCCACGGCCGACTTCGAACAACAGCAGCAAGCCGCGGCGGGTGCGGATCGGCGCGCCATGGCCGAGCGCCGTGCACGCGAACTGCTCGGGCAGGTGGACCAGGTGGGGCTGTCGCAAGCGGGCTGGGGTCAGCGCAGGTTGGACGTTCGGCAAGAGCCGATGTCGCGTGCCGCGCTCAATGCCCTGCTGGCTGAGCTGCGACCCGACGCCACGAAGTTGTTCGCGCCCACGGCGTTCGAGTTCTCGGTTCAATCGCCCGAGGAGGACTTGTTCTCTTCGCCGCCCAAGCCCGGCACCTTGCTGGTCGTCACGCTCAAGGGGCGGCTGATCTTCAAGACCACCGGCGCGCCAGCCCCTGGCCAACCCGATCCGGGCCTCGTGCGGTCATGACACCGGCTGCCGTTCAAACCAGCGCCGTCGAGCAAGTCCTCTTCGCCGGAGAACCGCAATGGGTTGCGTTCCTTCAGGAAGGTGCGCGCATGGCGGAACCCTTCGAGCCACTGGAGCACGTCTCGCGCGTCGTGTGGTGCCCGGGCACCGAGACGGTGGGTGTGGTGAGCCTGAACGGCAAGCCGCAATTTGCCGCGGTGCTGATCGAGCGGCAACTGCGCCAGAGCGGCGACATCGATGGCGATGCCAAGGTGCTGGTGCACGAGATCCTGCGCCACCGCGACAGCTACATGGCCCTGTACTCGGCCGTGCCGCTGCCGCAGTGGCAACGCTTCCAGAGTTGGCTGGAAGCACAGCCGGTGCTTTGCGTCGCGTTTTCCTGGTTGGCGCTGCTTCACCACGGCCTGGAAGAAGGGAACGCACGCGTGGTGCAGGACGGCGTCCGGCTGACGTACCTGGCCCGCGACGGACGCCAGTTCGCCTTCTTCAACGTGGTGGCGTTCAGTGACGGCGAAGAAGACCTCGAGTCGGCCGGCCGCTCGCTCGCCCTGCAGGTGCTGCAGTCCCAGACGGACCGGCGTTCTGCCGCCAGACCGGAAGCGGATGCTCCRGTCGAGTGGGTGCCGTTGCTGAATCGAGGCGGCGACAGCGGGGCTGCCCTGCGCGGGTTCGAACAAGCCTTCGGCGTGACGTGTCGGGTCATTCAGCAGTCGTTTCAAGCGGGCGACGGTCAGCAGGCGTTCTTCTCCGGCTTGCCATGGGCGGCTTCGATGCTTCACCCACGCCAGGCGATAGGGCAGCGTCTGGACCGATGGCTCTACACGCTGGAGCGCATGGCCGCGCCCACCGTCGGGCTGGCAATCGCCGTGGGGGTGGCGTTGGGCGCGCTCGGGGCGAGCTGGCTGCTGGAGGCTGACAGGAAACAGACCGAGGCCCTGAAGATCGAAGGCTCGGTGGCCTCGATGGCCGAGCGTCAACAAGGGCCGGCGCGGGTCTCGCCGGTGCGTGAAGACCTCTCGCGGCAGCTGACCTTCCAGCAGGACGCATTGCGCCTGGTCGACGGTGTGGACCTGCACCACCTGCTGGACGCACTGCACGGGGCCAGCAGCGGCCGGGTTCGAATTCTCAGCGTGCGGCTCGAGGAGCGCTCGGCCCCCAAGGCCGGTGCGGCTGCGCCGGCGTCGCCAGGCTCCGAGGTCTTCATCGAAGGACTGTTGCCGGAAGCGCGCGAGCCGGGCGACGCGGTGCTTTCAGGTTTCGTGCAGCAACTGAACGCCGCCGGTTGGCGTGTCGAGCCGGCCGAATACCGCGGCGGCAACAGCAGCAATGGCTCGATGGCGGGCCGCCTGTTCGCGTTCAGGCTCTCGTCGGCCCATGGGGCTTCGGAGGCCCGCCCATGAAGCCGGTCGCACCGAAGTACCGGACATCGGCCTTTCTCGGCTCGGCGTTCGCGCTGTTGGCTTTTGACCTGGCCTTCGTCGGGCTGCGGCACACGGCGCCCCGACCGGCGACGACCTCGATGTCGCCGCCGGCCGCGGACGAACTGATCGCGCAGATGGATACCGTCGACGCGAGCCTGCCCCGGCTCCAGGAACGACTGAAAGGGCAGGGTGGCGTGGCGACCCGGATGCTCGTCGCCGAGTACTCGGCCGCGGCCGCCCAAGGCACCGAGCCGACGATGGAGATGTCGCAACTGCTGGCCGAAGGGCTGGCCGTCATCACCGTCGGCAAGCGCCAGCCGGTGGTGCTGCTGGGCGATCGGCAGGTCCACGTCGGCGACGTGCTGCCGGACGGATCGAAGGTCAGTGCCATCGACAGGCATGGCTTGGCCACCCAGTCGGCGCAAGGCGCGTCCGGGCGGCTTCAGGGCTTCGGCGCCATTTCCATTCCAGCGTCTGGCGCGGCTTCCAGCCCTGTCGGAGACAACACATCCAATGTGGAGGGATCCCAGTGACCACCAAGAGTTTGTTGATCGCGATCGTCTTGATCGCAGCTGTCGTCATCGGCCTCACCACAAGGTGGGGGCGCAGTGCCGGTGCGGACCATCCCGCCCGCCAGGTGCCGTCGGGCCCCAGGGCCACGGCATCATCTGCGGTCCTTGCGCAGAAGGAGCCAGCCGCAACCACGGGGGCGACCTTCAGCGCCGCACCCAGCGCACCGGCTTGGCGCTCGGCCGCAGCGGCGTCTTCGGCGAGCCAGTCTCCATTGAGCGACAAGGCGCGCATGGAGCGCCAGGCGCGCCTGGCGGCGGTCAAGCGTGAGCTGGACAAGCTGGGGCCTCAGGATCGCCAGGACCCGCGCAAGGTGTCCGCCATGCTGCTGAGCCTCGAGCAGGCCAACGGGTCGCCCAACATCAACGGCATCCGCCTGGACGTCCTGCGGCAGAACCTGGCCGTGGCAACGCAGTTGCAGGCACTGACCGGTGACCTGCAGGCGCTGCGCGCCGAGGTTCCCGAAGGCAAGCAGCCGTCCAAGGAACAGGCCGACCGGATCAAGGCCAAGCTCGGTCAGATCGCCGCCGCACAAAAGCAGCTGCGCACCGATTTCATGGACGAGGCGGTGATCGCCGGCAACGTCGCGGCGGGCCAATGAGCGACCCATCGAATCCGGCCCGTCAGCTTCACGGCCTACCAGGGGAAGACTTCATGCGCAGTACCGGACGCCAGCTGGCGCGCAAGACGGCGCGGGGTGGTTTGTTGATCTTGCTGGTCTTGCTGGCACCGCTGTTCCTGGCGGCTTGCGCATCGGGCTTCAGAAGCCAGGAAGGCCTGGGCGAATCGGCCAACGAGCCGATCGACATGGCCCGCTCCACGGTCGAGCGCAGCTCGGGCGATCTGGCGCAACAAGCGGACAAGCTGCGCCAGGGTGTCGAACGCTCGGGTGATGCGGTGAGCCCGCCGCCGGTCATCGTCGACCCCTTCGAGACGGAGGCACTGAAGAAGACCATCAGCGTCGACGTGCGTGGCACGCCGATCGGGCCCTTGTTGTCGCTGCTGGCGCGTGAACTTGGCGTCAGCATGTCGGTCGACCCGCGTGTTCTGGCGCTGCCGCAGAAGGCGAACCTGTACCTGCACTCGGTGACCGGCGTCCAGGCGCTGCGGCGCATCCTCTCGCTGTTCGACGTCGATGCCGTCATGGGCCCCGATGGCGTGATGGCCGTGTCGCTGCTGTGCGAACGCACCTTCGAGATCGACATGCTCCAGGGGCGGACCCATCTGACAGCCGGCAGCGGCGGTGACCTGATGGGGTCGGGCGGCTCCAAGGACGGCAACTCCGGCCTGAAGGACATCGCCTCGCTGGGCGGCGAGTTCGGCGACAAGTCCGACAACTACGAGAACCTCACCAAGTCCCTGGAGGGTGTGCTGGGCAAGGTCAACGCGAGTGCCGACCATGACGGCCCGCGCTACGTGCTGGACAAGGCGAACGGGCTGCTCGTCGTGTCGGCTCGGCCGTCGAAGATGCGCCTGGTCGAGAACTGGATCCAGAAGGCCAAGGGCTACCGGGACCGGATCATCCAGATCGACGCGCAGATCGTCGACGTTCAGTTGAACGACGGCACCTCGATCGGCATCGACTGGAGCGTGCTGTCGCGCAACCTGGTGGGCAGGCTTGGCGTGAACCCGGCGACCGTCTCGGGGCTGACGAACCTGTCCAGCATTCATTTGCCGCCTGGCCTGGGCAACCGGACGATCACGCTGCCTGCCCAGACGGCCGGCGGAGATGGCGCGGGCGGGCTGGTGGTCGGCAACGACAGCTTCTCGATGGCCGTGAACGCGCTGCGCAGCTTCGGCACGGTGCGGGTGCTGTCCAACCCCACGGTGCGCCTGCGCAATGGGGTGCCGGCACTGCTGAGCGTGGGCACCAACATCCGCTATGTGCGCAAGGTGACGTCGCAGACGGCCGTTGGTGGCGGTGGCACCAGCACAGCCGCCGACATCGAGACCGATTCGATCTTCTCCGGCATCGTCTTTGGCGTGGTGGCGGCAGCGCGCAACGACGGCAGCATCGAGCTGTTCGTCAAGCCTAGCCAGAACGAGGTCAATGCCGACAGCCTGGAGCTGCGCGACGTCGGGGCGGGCCTGAAGGTCACTTTGCCGGTGGTCAACACCAAGTCGGTGTCGACGACGCTGAACCTGCGCAGCGGCGAGACGGTGCTGATCGGCGGCCTGATCGACCAGCAGCTGATCGGTACCAACAAGGGCGTGCCCGGCCTGGGCGACGTGCCGGCCGCCGGTGCGCTGTTCAACAGCACGACGAAGAAGCATGCGACGCGCGAGCTGGTGGTCGTGCTGCGCGCCCGCGTCGCACCTTGAGCGCGAGGCAGATCCACATGCTCGCCCCCGCGATGATCAACGGCACGGCCTCCAGCGCCGCGATCGAGCTGCGGCTTGGCCAGTCGCTGGTCGAACGCGCGGTGCTCGACGCCACCGAGCTCGAGTACGTGCGGCAAAAGCGCGCCATCGGCGAGCGGCACCTGTGGCAGGTGCTGATCGAAGAAGGCCTGGTCGACGAGATCCAGGTCACCCGGATGCTGGGCGAGATCCTCGGCATCGACGTCGTCGACGTCGAGCGGCTGGAGTCACCGGACAAGACGGTGCTGTCGCTGTTCAACAAGGAGTTCTGCCAGCACGGCGGCTTCCTGCCGCTGCGCCGCAGCAGCGACAAGTTGAAGGTGCTGCTCGGCGACGCGCTGCCAGCCGAGGTGGCGCAGAAGGTGTTGCGGCGGGTCGGCCTGGCCTGCGACTTCGTGATGGGCCCGTTCTCGCACGTGGCCCGGCTGACCAAGCACACCTACTACTTCGCGTTCAACCCGCCGGAAAAGAACGTCGACAAAGAGGTGCGTGCCCTGGCCGCGGACTCGGACAACACCCACGCACCAGCGGTGTTGCTCGACAACATCCTGCACTGGGCCGTGCGCGAGCGCGCCACCGACATCCACCTGACCCACAGCGCCAGCAGCCTGCACATCCTCTTTCGCATCGATGGCGTGCTGCAGCCGATCACCGCGATGCCGATGGCCTTGAGCCGGCTGTTGAGCTTCATCAAGCTGCAGGCCGAGATGGACATTGCCGAGCACCGCCGGCCGCAGGACGGCAGCTTCAGGGTCCAGGTGCTCGACATGCAGATCACCGTTCGTGTGTCGACGATCGTCGCCGAGTTCGGCGAACGCATGGTCATGCGGCTGCTGCCCGAATCGCGCGACGCGAAAGACCTGCTGACGCTGGGCTACTTTGCCGACGACGTGGCCGTCATCGCACGCATGATGAGCAGCCCGGTCGGGCTGGTGCTGATGACCGGCCCGACCGGCTCGGGCAAGAGCAGCACGCTGCACGCCGGCCTGCGGCAGCAGCGCCTGGTCGAGCGCAACGTGCTGACTGTCGAAGACCCGTTGGAGTACCGCGTTTGCGTCGCGGGGCAGACCGAAGTCAACCGCCGCGCGGGCTACGACTTCAGCACCGCGCTGCGGCACTTTCTACGCCACGACCCCGATGTGATCCTGGTCGGTGAGATGCGTGATCCCGAGACAGCGCGAGCGGCCTTCGAAGCTGCCGCCACGGGGCACCTGGTGCTGTCGACACTGCATGTGACCACGGTCTTCGGCGTGGTGCCGCGTCTGCGGCCGATGGGGCTGCTGCCGCAGGAGATTGCAGAAAACCTGCGGCTGGTCATCAACCAGCGTCTGGTGCGCCGCAACTGCCCGCACTGTTCGGCCGCGGTCGCGTTGACCGCGGCGGAGTGCGCCTGGCTCGGCGTTCGCATGGGCACCGAGGGAACCAGGGGCACAGGCTGTGACGCCTGCCGGCACACCGGCTTCATGGGCCGCTTGCCGCTGTACGAGATGCTCGAGGTCGACGACGTGCTGGCCAACGCCATCGCCGATGACGTCGGCCGCGAGGCGATCCGAAGGTTGGCCAACGACAACGGCTTTCGGCCGATCGTCGAGCTGGGCAAGCGGCGCGTGCTGGCCGGCCAGACGACCTCGGAAGAGGTCTTTCGCGTGGTCGGCGAAGGCCCCACCGGTGAAGGCGCGGCCGAATGAGAGCGGTCTACTTCTACCAGCTGCTGCTGCCAACCGGGGGCACCCGTGTCGGCCTCGAGGCGATCCCGATGGAGCTGCCTGCATCGGCACGGGCGTGGCTCGAACGCACCTACGAGCACAGCATCGTCGTGCGCTTGCACAAGCTGCCGGCCTGGTTGGCGAATCTGGGCAATCGAGCCCTGCGCATGATTCGGGGCGATGTCAAGCCGGACGAGGTGTCTGCGCTGCTGCGCGATCTGGCGGTGATGACCGGCGCAGGGATCCCGATTCGCGAGGCCATCCGCAGCTGCATCGACGACGGGCAGGATGAAAGCAGCGCCCACGCGATCCGGGTCTGCAAGCAGCTGAACGAAGACCTGGACGCGGGCAACACGCTGAGCGACGCGATTCAGCGCCAGACCGACGTGTTTCCGTCGACGGTGTGCGGCCTGGTGCTGATCGGCGAAGAGTCCGGCAACCTGAGCGACATGCTGCTGGAGGCGTCCAGCCACATGGCGCGTGTGCTGGCCTTGCGTGCCAACGCCAAGCAGGCGTTGATCTACCCGGCCTTGTCTTTGTTGGCGGTCCTGGGTGCCGGCGCGTTCTGGATCGTCTACGTGCTGCCCAACCTGGTGCAGCTGTTCAAGCAGCTCAATGCCAAGCTACCGGCGTTCACGGTGCAGGTGCTGGCCCTGGCGCAGTGGTTGTCCGACCATGCGACGGCGTTGTTCTTGGTCATCGTCGGGTCGGTGGTTGCCGCAGTGCTGACGTGGAAGACCAGCGAGCGCGTCCGCAAAGGCACCTTCACGGTCATGCACCGCGTGCCCATCGTGCGGGGCATTCTGGTGGCGTCCGGTGTGGCGTTCTTCTCCGAGTACCTGGGCATCCTGGTGCGCAGCGGCATCGACATCGTCGGCAGCCTGAAGATCCTCGAGC
>NZ_JBFUGE010000022.1:0-30989 GCF_056403075.1 Ideonella sp. P3_A4
GCGCCGTGTTGCGTTTCCTGGGTGTGCCGATCCTGGCCGCGCCGGTGATCAGCTTCCCGGCCACCGAAGCGCGCAAGTCGGGCTGGCTGCCACCGCTGTTCGACAGCGACACCCGTGGCGGTCTGTCGTTGTCGGTGCCCTACTACTGGAACCTGGCCCCCAACTACGACCTGACGACCACGCCGTCGATCGCCTCGCGCCGCGGGCTGGGGATGCAAGCCGAGTTCCGCTACCTGACGCCAAGCGACGAAGGCCACCTGGATGTCCACACCGTGCCGCACGACCGTGTGGCCGGCCGTGAACGCCACGCCTTCGAGTGGGAACATGCCGGCACCTTCGGTAGCCATTGGCGCTATGGCACCGAGGCCATGCGCGCCTCAGACGACGACTACTGGAAAGACTTCGCCAACCAGTTGCCAAGCAAGACGCGGCGGCTGCTGACCCAGGCCGGCCAGGCCGTGGGCCATTACGACTTCGGCGCCGACTGGAGCCTGGACACCTATGTCGGGGTCCAAGGCTGGCAGGTGCTGCAGGACACCGAGGCCATCTTGCCCCCGTACCAACGGGTGCCGCAGCTGGGCGTGCGCAGTCGAGGATTGTTGGGCGAGCCAGGCGCCCAGGGCGGCTTGGGCCTGCAGTGGGAGCTGGAGCTGGAGGCCAACCGCTTCGAGCTGGCCGACCGGCCGGCGAAGGACGTCCGGCCTGACGGCACGCGTGTGCACATGCTCGGCGCGCTGTCGCGCCCGGTCGATGAAGGCTGGGGCTGGTTCACGCCGCGGCTGTCGTTCAATGCCGCCAGCTACCGCACCGAGGTGCCGATGAGCGATGGCCGGCTGGAAGCCCGTCGCGTGATCCCGACGCTCAGCGCCGACGCTGGCTTGCGCTTCGACCGCGCCACCGCCTGGTTCGGCGAAGGCATGCGCCAGACGCTGGAGCCGCGCCTGCACTACGTCAACACGCCGTGGAAGGACCAGTCCACGCTGCCATTGTTCGACACCGCGGCAAGTGACTTCAACGCGGTCTCGATCTACGCCGACAACCCGTTTTCCGGCATCGACCGGGTGGCCGACGCCCACCAGGTGACGCTGGGCGCGACCAGCCGCTGGCAGGAGTCGGACACCGGCGTCGAACGCCTGCGCCTGGGCGCCGCTCAGCGCTTCCTGTTCCGCGACCAGCGCCTGACGCCGGAGGAGGTGCCGGGCGACAAGCGCGTGTCGGACATCCTGCTGTTCGGCTCCGGTTCGCTGTGGCAGAGCTGGATCTTCGATGCCAGCGTGCAGTACGGGGCGGCGATCGACAAACCGGTGCGCTCGATCGTTGCTGTGCGCTACCAGCCGGCGCCCTTCCACACGCTGGCCGGCACCTACCGCTACGCACGCGACCTGAGCGAACAGTTTGAACTTGGCTGGCAGTGGCCGATCTACCGCAGCGAGTCCAAGCCAGGCGGCAGCGCCTGTCAGGGCACGCTGTACGGGGTCGGCCGTGTCAACTTCAGCATGCGCGACAGCCGCGTCACCGATGCGCTGGCGGGCATCGAATACGACGCCGGCTGCTGGATCGGCCGCTTCGTGGTCCAGAAAACGTCGACTGGCGCGAGCGAATCGACCACCCACTGGATGCTGCAGCTGGAGCTGATCGGCCTGTCCCGGCTGGGCAGCAACCCCCTCAAGGTCCTGAAGGACAATATCCCCGGTTACCAGTTGCTGCGCGACGACGACGCGGCGCCCTTGCCCAAGACGCCCACCCCATGATCGAACCGACCCGTTTCCGCGCCGCCTTGGCCATTTGTGCCGGCCTGCTCGCTGCCACCGCCAGCCTGGCGCAGCAAGCCACCGCGCCATCCGCCCGATCGGCCGACTACATCGTGGCCATCGTCAACAACGAACTGGTGACCCAGGTCGAGGTCGACCAGCGAACGAGCCGGATCAAGCTCGACGGGATCCGCAGCGGCACCCGCTTGCCGCCCGACGAAGAACTGCGCAAGCAGGTGCTGAACGCGCTGATCGAAGAGCGCGTGATCATCACCTACGCCCGTGATGCAGGCATGAAGGTCGACGAGCCCGAGCTGGACCGCGCGGTGGCCAACGTCGCCTCGGCAAACAAGCTCACCCTGGACAAGTTGCACGAGCGGCTCAAGGCCGAGGGCATCGACTACGCGCGCTTTCGCGCCAACCTGCGCGACCAGATGCTGTCCGAGCGGGTGCGCGAGCGCGAGGTGATCAACCGAATCAAGATCACCGATGCCGAAATCGACAACGTGATCGCGTCGCGCAAAAACCAGGCGGCCAGTTCGGCCGAGCTGAACATTGCGCAGATCCTGGTCACCGTGCCCGAGAACGCCGCTGCTGACGTGGTGGCCGAGCGGCGCGAGAAGATCATGGCGGCGCTGGCGCGGGTGCGTGGCGGTGAGCCGTTCGAACTGGTCGCCAAGGCGGTTTCGGAAGACGGCAACAAGGACAAGGGCGGCGAGATCGGCGCCAAGCCGATCGACAGGCTGCCTGACCTGTTCGTCGATGCAGTCAAACCGCTGTCTGTCGGCGCCGTCACCACCGAGCCGCTGCGCAGCGGCGCGGGCTTTCACATCCTGAAGCTGCTGTCTCGCAGCGATGCGCCCGGCGTGTCGGTCACGCAAACGCGCGCTCGCCACATCCTGCTGCGGCCGTCGGCGGCGCTATCGGCCGATGCGGCGCAACGCCGGCTGGCCGAGTTCCGCGACCAGATCGTGGCCGGCAACCGCAAGTTCGAAGACCTGGCGCGCCAGTACTCGGAAGACGGCAGCGCCACCAGTGGTGGTGATCTAGGCTGGGCGGCGCCGGGCAGCTTCGTGCCCGAGTTCGAAGAGACGATGAACAAGCTGCAGCCGGGTGGCCTCTCGGCGCCGATCGTGTCGCGCTTTGGCGTGCACCTGATCCAGGTGATCGAGCGCCGCCAAGTGGCGGTCGACCCCAAGGAGCTGCGTGAGCAGGCGCGCAACGTGCTGAAAGAGCAGAAGTTCGAGCCGGCCTACCTCGAGTGGGTGACCGAGCTGCGCTCGCGGGCCTACATCGAGATGCGCGAGCCGCCGCAGCAGTGACACGCCTGGGTGACCATCGCCTGCGGCATGCCTCCGGCGAGGGGCTGACGTGAAGCACCAGGCGCGCAAACGCTTTGGCCAGCACTTCCTGACCGACGGCTACATCATCGACTCGATCGTGCGCGCGATCGACCCGCGTGTAGACGAACCAGTGGTCGAGATCGGCCCTGGCCTGGGCGCCTTGACCCAGCCGCTGCTGGCCCGCTGCAAGCAGCTGACCGTCGTCGAGCTGGACCGCGACCTGGCCGCGCGGCTGCGCAAGACGCCAGGGCTGGACGTGGTCGAGTCGGACGTGCTGAAGGTCGATTTCGGCGCTCTGGCCGACCGCCTGGGCGGGGGACCGCTGAAGGTGGTGGGCAACCTGCCCTACAACATCTCGACGCCGATCCTGTTCCACCTGCTGCCCTGGGCCGACCGGGTCAGCGAGCAGGACTTCATGCTGCAGAAGGAAGTCGTCGACCGCATGGCGGCCGGGCCTGGCAGCAAGACCTATGGCCGGCTGTCGGTGATGCTGCAGTGGCGCTACGACATCGAATCGATCATCGACGTGCCGCCGGAGTCTTTCGACCCGCCGCCGCAGGTCGACTCGGCAGTGGTGCGCATGGTGCCGTTGCGCGATTTCGCCCAGATCGACGCCGCGCGCTTCGAGGCGCTGGTCGCGGCGGCGTTCTCACAGCGCCGCAAACTGCTGCGCCACTCGCTGGGCCGCTGGCTCGATGAGCAGGGTTTTGGCGGCAGCTTCGACCTGCAGCGCCGGGCCGAAGAAGTGCCGGTGGCCGAGTTCGTCGCCCTCGCCCAAGCGCTCGGCGGCTGACGCCGTCGCTCAACATCAAAGCAAACGGCCCGCCAGGGGCGGGCCGTCGTGCTGAACTGAAGCTAGCTGCAGCCTCAAGCTGCGTTAAGCCACATCGCGGTGTCGAACGCGCTGCTCATCATCGGCATGTTCATCCCGAAGTTCGGGTTGATGCCTGTCTTGGTGCTGGCCTTTGCAGCCGGCTTGGTTTCGTTGGGGGCCGTTTCCACCGCCCGCTCCCATGACCCGTTTTCTTGGGAGCGGGCTACTGAAAAGAATAAAAACACCTGAAGGGTATTTTTCGTTCCGCCCAAAAATCTGCCGCATCGCGGAACACGTCGAGCAGCTGCTCGCGTGATTCACGGTCGAAGCGTGTGTTGTCGGGGATCTGCTCCAGAACGACCACGAAGCCGGGCTGGATGCCGGACTTGTGGACCAAGTCGGTCATGCAGTCGAACAACGCGTCCAGGTTCTTGCCGAAGTGCTGCGGAAACAAGAACGAAGTCGCGATGCCGTCGAGCACCTCTTGCTTGGACTGCGCCTCGGTGAGGTTGGCGTACAAAAAATGCTGGCCCACTTCCTGGGCCGAGCGCATCAGGTCATCGACCCGATACGCGCGTATCGCCTGCACTATGTTGGGACGGRCGGTCTGCAAGAGCATGGTCGCGTTCCTCCTTGGTCAACAAAAAATCCGGTCGTTCGTACCCGCTTGCTCAACTGCCGCACCCATCAGGGTGCGATGCGCTTGAAGCTTGCGAATGGTCTTCGGTATAAAAACAGGCTTCAGGTTCCCGCGGTTGACGGCCGCCGCAAACGATGCGCCGCGCGCCCCGGTCATGTGAGCCCGGCGTGCGCACGGTGTACTCGTGGTAAAAACCTCGTGGTTGGCGCGGCAGCAGTTGCTCTCGGTTGCCGAACACGATGCCGTCCTTCTCGTAAGGGAAGGGGCCACCGGAACGGACCAAGCGCTCGGTTTGCTGCGCCTCCACCGGCAGGGCCGCAAGCGACACCGTGCCGATCGCCGGGCGAGCAGCGGGGCTCAAAGAGCCATCGCCGGAACTCGCCGCAGCGCTGAAGTTCACCAACGCGACGCCACTCAGAAGGCCCGCTGCTGCAACGGTGAGGCCCCACTTTCGCAAGGACCCTCCCACCAGCAGTGGACCAAAGTACGCCACGGGTTTACCCTGAAGACTTAAACACGAATGCTACCCGATGGGCAGAAAAACCACAAGGCCACTGCCCCAAAATGAGGCAATGACGTTGTGGCTGAGTGTTCGCTAACTTCGTGAAAAGTTTTGCAAATTCAACGAAGTAGCAAGGTTGTCATCTGATTTTCAGCGTGCGGCGTTGACGTCCGCGACGGTCAATGCTGTCATGTTGACGATCCGGCGCACCGTCGTCGATGGCGTCAGGATGTGCACCGGTTTGGCCGCGCCGAGCAGCACCGGGCCGATGGCGATGCCACCGCCGGAGGCGGTTTTCAGCAGGTTGTAGCTGATGTTGGCGGCATCGATGTTGGGCAGCACCAGCAGGTTGGCTTCGCCCTTCAAGGTGCTGCGTGGCATCAACTCTGCGCGGTAGGTCGCATCGAGTGCAGCATCGCCGTGCATCTCGCCATCAATTTCGAGCCAGGGCGCGGCCTGCTGGATCAGCGCCAGCGCTTCGCGCATCTTCACTGCTGAGGGTTGGTTGCTGGAGCCGAAATTCGAGTGCGACAGCAGCGCGGCCTTGGGTTGGATGCCGAAGCGGCGCATCTCCTCGGCCGCCAGCACCGTGATCTCGCACAGCTGCTGGGCCGTCGGGTCGTAGTTGACGTGGGTATCGACCAGGAACACCTGGCGCCCCGGTAGCAGCAGCCCGTTCATGCAGGCGAAGGTGTTGACCCCGGGGCGCTTGCCGATCACCTGGCCGACATGGTTCAGGTGCAACTCGGTCGAGCCCCAGGTGCCGCAGATCATGCCGTCGACCTCGCCCTTGTGCAGCAGCATGCTCGAGATCAGCGTCAACCGGCGCCGCATCTCGATCTTGGCCAACTGCTCGGTCACGCCGCGCCGGTCCATCATTTGATGATAGGTCTGCCAGTAGTCGCGGTAGCGCTGGTCGTCGTCGATGTTGACCAGCTCGTAGTCGCGCCCTTCCTTCAGGCGCAGGCCCATCTTCTCGATCCGCGCCCGGATCACACTGCCGCGCCCGACCAGCCAGGGCTGGGCCAGGCCTTCGTCGACGACCACCTGCACGGCAGACAGCACGCGCCGGTCTTCGCCTTCGGCATAGGCCACACGCTTGGATTTGGCCTTCTTGGCGACGCTGAAGATCGGCTTCATCAGCGTGCCGGACGCGTAGACGAAGCTCTGCAGCTTGTCGCGGTAGGCGGCCAGGTCGGCAATCGGCCGCTGCGCGACGCCGGACGCGCGCGCCGCATCGGCCACCGCCGGCGCGATCTGCATCATCAGCCGCGGATCGAACGGCTTCGGGATCAGGTACTCGGGCCCGAACGACAGCGTCGCACCGGCATACGCCGTGGCCACCACGTCACTCTGCTCGGCTTGCGCGAGCTCGGCGATCGCGCGCACCGCGGCGATCTCCATCTCGTCGTTGATCGTCTTCGCGTGGCAATCGAGCGCGCCGCGGAAGATGTACGGGAAGCACAGGACGTTGTTGACCTGGTTCGGGTAGTCGGTGCGGCCGGTGGCCATGATCGCGTCGTCGCGCACCGCCTTGACCTCTTCCGGCATGATTTCCGGCGTCGGGTTGGCGAGCGCGAAGATCATCGGCTTCGGCCCCATCGACTTGACCATCTCGGGCTTCAGCACGCCACCGGCCGACAGGCCCAGGAACACATCGGCACCGACGATCACCTCGGCCAGCTTGCGCATGTCGGTCGCTTGCGCGAACTCGGCCTTGTCCGGGTCCATCAGTTCGGTGCGGCCTTCGTAGACGACGCCGGCCAGGTCGGTGACCCAGACGTTTTCTTTCGGCAGGCCGAGCTTGAGCAGCAGATTCAGGCAGGCCAGCGCGGCGGCGCCCGCGCCCGAGGCCACCAGCTTGATGTCCTTGATGCTCTTGCCGACGACCTTCAGGCCGTTCAGCAGCGCGGCGCCGACGACGATCGCGGTGCCGTGCTGGTCGTCGTGGAAGACGGGGATCTTCAGCCGCTCGCGCAGCTTGCGCTCGACGTAGAAGCAGTCGGGCGCCTTGATGTCTTCGAGGTTGATGCCGCCGAAGGTGGGCTCCAGCGCGGCAATGATGTCGACCAGCTTGTCTGGGTCTTTCTCGTTGATCTCGATGTCGAACACATCGATGCCGGCGAACTTCTTGAACAGGACACCCTTGCCTTCCATCACCGGCTTGGACGCCAGCGGGCCGATGTCGCCCAGGCCCAGCACCGCGGTGCCGTTGGTGACCACCGCCACCAGGTTGYCGCGCGAGGTGTAGCGAAAGGCGTTGGCCGGGTCCTCGACGATCTCTTCGCAGGCCGCCGCCACGCCTGGCGAATATGCCAGGGCCAGGTCACGCTGGTTGATCAGCTGCTTGGTCGCGGTGATGGCCACCTTGCCCGGCGTCGGGAACTCGTGGTACTCCAGCGCGGACCGGCGCAGTTCGGCTCTTTTTTCCTCGAAGGTCGGCATGGGGCGGTCCTCGCGCAGCGTGGGGGGCGGATTGTAGGAGGCCAGGTCTGACAGCTTTGACAGCTTCGCCGTGCAGTGTCGCCAAGGGGCGGGCTCTGGGCATGCGCGAAACTGCTTACGGCGGGGCCGGATGCCCCCACCATACTGCGCCGATGAATCCGCCCGCACCCAGCGCCCCACTGCCCGAGCCGCCACGTGCGCGCCGCAGCGTGCGCTGGCTGTTGTGGGGCGCGCTCGTGGCGTTGCTGCTGGTGGCGCAGTCGCTGCTGGTCGGGCTGACCCTGAGCTACGAAGAGTCGCGCGCGCAGGACCGGGCCGATGCCGTCGCTGCGGCGGCATCGGGTGAGATGCGGCGGCTGGTGCAGCGCAGCCTGCAAAGCGCGCAGTCCCTGACCTGGAACGACCCGCCGCTGACGCAGTGGCACTACGACGCGCAAGAGATGCTGCGCCAGCGGCGCGAGTTTCTGCGCATGGAGATGCGCGACAGCGACCACAAGCTACTCGACGCTGTCGAGACGCCGTTTCGCCCGCCGGTGTTCGGCACCATGGCGCGCGCCGACCTGGAGATCGAGATGCACCCGGCCTGCGCCACCGCGCGCCGCGTCGCATCGCCGCAATTCTCGCGCTCGTATTTCGTGCCGCAGGCCGGTGGGTTGGGGCTGGAGGTGGTGGACCTGTGCCTGCCGTTGGACCGCTCTGGCCGAGCCAGCGGCTACATGATCGCAACGTTGGCGTTGGGCCAGCTGCTCGAAGACGCCGCCAATGCTGCTGGGGCGAACGACCACGAGCTGTCGCTGGTCGAGGCGGACGGCACGCGGCTGGTGCGGGCGGGGCTGCACCGCGGCACCGGCGTCTTCCAGGCGACGCGGCTGGTCGACCTGCCCGGCAACTCGCTGCAGCTACGGGCCGACTCGGCGCAGGGCCGCCCGGGCCTGATCCCCAACCTGACGCTGGCGCTGGTGGTCGGCCTGTCCTTGCTGCTGTTCGGCTTGGTGGTGCTGCTCGCGCGCGACGTGCGTCGGCGTGCGGTCGCCGAGACCGCGTTGGCCGAGGCGCTGGCCTTTCGCCGGGCGATGGAGGATTCACTGGTCACCGGCCTGCGCGCACGCGACGTGCGAGGCCGGGTCACCTACGTCAACCCAGCGTTTTGTGCGATGGTCGGGTTCGAGGCCCATGAGCTGGTGGGCAGCGACCCGCCGCCCTACTGGCCGCCCGAGCGCATCGACGAGTACCGCCAACGCCAGTCCGAACGCTTGAGCCTGAGGCGCGACCTCAGCGCGCAGCGTGAAGGCTTCGAGACGCAGTTCATGCGCCGCAACGGGGAGCGCTTTCCGGTGATGATCTATGAAGCGCCGCTGCTGGACCGCGTTGGCCACCACGCCGGCTGGATGAGTGCGGTGCTGGACGTGAGTGCGGCGCGGCGCATGGAAGAACTGTCGCGCCAGCAGCAGGAGCGGCTGCAAGCCACCGCGCGGCTGGCGACCGTTGGCGAAATGGCCTCGCTGCTCAGCCACGAGTTGAACCAGCCGCTGGCCGCGATCGCCAGCTACGCCACCGGTTCGCTGAACCTGGTGGCCGATGCCGAACAGCAGCCGGCCACCGCCGGCGACACCGTGGCGATGCTGCGCCAGGCGCTGGAGCGCATTGCCGAGCAGGCCGAGCGGGCCGGCCGCGTGATCAAGAGCGTGCACGGCTTCGTGCGMCGGCGCGAGCGCTCGCGCGAGGCGGTCGGCGCCGATGTGTTGATTGAGGCCGTGCTGCCGCTGGTCCGGCTGCAGGCCCGCAAGAGCGGTACCCGCATCGAGGTCGAATGCCCGAAGCCGTCGCCGCGGGTCTGGGTCGACCGCACGATGATCGAGCAGGTGCTGCTGAACCTGACGCGCAACGGCATCCAGGCGATGGAAAGCGACGCCACGCCGCTGGACCAGCGGGTTCTGACGCTGCGTGTCACGCAGCCGCACGCGCGCTGGGTTCACATGACCGTCAGCGACCGCGGGCCAGGCATCGCGCCTGAGGTGGCCGCGCGTTTGTTCACGCCGTTCTTCACGACCCGCGAAGAAGGCATGGGCCTGGGCCTGTCGCTGTGCCGCACGGTGATCGAGCAGCATGGCGGTGCGCTCGATTTCGGTCCCGCCACGCCAAACGGGCAGGGCACTGAATTCCGGTTTACGCTTGCGGTTCCCGACCCGGCCCGGCATGCGGCCGAACCGTCCGCCGAATGAACAGCCCTGCCCTGAGTTCCCGCTTCGGCTTGCCGATGGTCTACCTCGTCGACGACGAGGACGTGGTGCGCGACGCATTGGCCTGGTTGCTGCGCACGCGGCGCCTGCTGTCCGAGGGCCACGCCAGCGGCGATGCCTTCGCGGCCTTCCTTGCGCCCAAGTCGCCGGCTGACTGGCCCAACGCACCGTCGTGCGTGTTGCTCGACGTGCGCATGCCAGGCCTGTCGGGCCTGGCCTTGTTCGACCAACTGGTCGAGCGCGGTTTTGTCGAGGCGCTGCCGGTGATCTTTCTGACCGGCCATGCCGATGTGCCGACGGCGGTGGCGGCGGTCAAGCGAGGCGCCTTCGACTTCGTCGAGAAGCCGTTCTCCGACAACGCACTGGTCGATCGCATCGAACAAGCGCTGTTGCGCAGCGAGGCGGCTTTGGCCCGGCGCGCCGACAAACGCCAGGTCGAGCGGGCGCTGTCCGAGCTGACCGAGCGTGAACGCGAGGTGATGAACCTGGTGGTCGAGGGCAAGCCGAACAAGCTGATCGCCGATGCGCTGGACATCAGCGTGCGCACGGTCGAAGTCCACCGCKCGCGGGTGTTCGAGAAGATGAACGTCAAGTCGGCCGTCGAACTGGCGAATCTGCTGCACCCGCTGCCGGAATACCGGCAGCACCCTCCGAGAGGGTAGCGCGGCCGCTTCGGAGCGGCCGTGCGCTGGCCGCGCCGCTTCGATCCAAGTCACTMACAATTGAGGCATGGCCCTCGGTGAATTCGACCTGATCGAAAAGTACTTCCGCCCGCCGGTGCAACGCGCTGCGCTGGGCGGCGGCGACGACTGTGCGCTGCTGATACCGACGCCCGGCATGCAGCTCGCGGTGTCGACCGACCTGCTGGTCGAGGGCCGGCATTTCCTGTCCACCGTCGCGCCAGATCGGCTGGGCCACAAGGCGCTGGCGGTCAACCTGAGCGATCTGGCCGCCTGCGGTGCCGAGCCGCTGGCTTTCACGCTGGCCTTGAGCCTGCCGCGCGCCGATGCGGCGTTCCTGGCGCCCTTCGCGTCCGGCCTGTTGGCACTGGCCGAGCAACACGAGATCGAGCTGGTCGGTGGTGACACGACTGCCGGCCCGCTGACGATCGGTATCACCGTCTTCGGCGAGGTGCCCGAAGGCCTGGCGCTGCTGCGCAGTGGCGCGGCGCCGGGCGACGAGCTGTGGGTCAGTGGCTGCCTGGGCGATGCGCGGCTGGCGCTGGAAGTGTTCCGCGGCCACGCTGAGCTGCCGGGCGATGCCTTCAGCGCGGTGCGCGAGGCGATGGAGCGGCCGCAACCGCGGGTCGCGCTGGGCCAGGCGCTGCGGGGCGTCGCCAGCGCGGCGATCGATCTCTCGGACGGCCTGCTGGGCGATCTGGGCCACATCCGTCGGCGTTCGGACGTTGGTGCCACGGTGTGGCTCGACGCGCTGCCGCGCAGCGCTGCACTGGCGGCTCAACCGCAGGCCTTGCAACGCGAGTGCCTGCTGGCTGGTGGCGACGACTACGAGTTGCTGTTCACTGCGCCGGCCGGCGCTGCCGATGCGGTGCGCGCTGCGGGCCTGGCCAGTGGCACCCCGGTCACCCGGATCGGCCGCATCGAGCCGTCTGCGGTGGGCATGAAGGTGTTCGCCGAAGCCCATGGCCGCGACCCGCTGGACCTGTCGGCCTTCACCGGCTTCGACCACTTCAAGAGCTGATGAACCACGACGACAACTTGCCGGTCGAGGACGCGCAGGTGCGCGTCGAAACGCCCGCCGCCGCGCCTGGCCGCGGCCCGGTGATCGACAACGGTGCGTCGCCACCGCGCCGGGCCAGCGTGGGGTTGATGCTGTCTCACCCGGCGCATGCGTTTTCGCTCGGTTTCGGCAGCGGCCTGTCACCGGTGGCGCCGGGCACTGCGGGCACCTTGTGGGCCTGGCTGGCCTACACGGTGATCAGCGTCTGGCTCACCCCACTGGGCTGGGGCCTCGTGCTGGCAGGCRGCACGCTGCTGGGCGTGTGGGCCTGTACCCGCACCGCGCAGGCGCTGGGCACCAGCGACCCGAGCGCGGTGGTGTGGGACGAGATCCTCGCGTTCTGGGCCATCCTCTGGCTGATCGCGCCGGCCAGTCTCGGCCAGCAGTTGGCCGCGTTTGCGCTGTTTCGTTTCTTCGATGCGATCAAGCCGGGGCCGGTGGGTTGGGCGGACCGCCTGTTCAAGCCGGCCCCCGGCCAGCCCCCGGGTTGGCGCCAGGGGCTGGGCATCTTGCTCGACGACGCGGTGGCGGCGTTATGCACGCTGCTGGTGCTGGCGCTGTGGCGCAAGCTGATCGGCTGAGAGGCGCGCGATGCCCTTGTTGCTCAACGATGACAAGCTGGCCGAGCGCGTGACCACCTTGGCCGATCTGCTGCGCGCCAAGGGCCTGCGCATCGTCACCGCCGAGAGCTGCACCGGTGGCCTGATCGCCGCGCTGTGCACCAGCCTGGCCGGCTCCAGCGATTGGTTCGAGCGCGGCTTCGTCACCTACAGCAACGCGGCCAAGACCGAGGCGCTGGGTGTCGATGCGGCATTGATCGCCACGCACGGCGCGGTCAGTGAAGCGGTTGCGCTAGCGATGGCCCGTGGCGCGCTGATGCACAGCGCAGCCGACCTGGCGCTGGCGGTGACTGGCATCGCCGGCCCCGGCGGCGCCACACCGGGCAAGCCGGTCGGCCTGGTCTGGCTGGGTTGGGCCTGGCGCGATGGCGCCGAGTTGAAGGCTGACGCTGAGCAACAGGTCTGGCCTGGCGACCGCACGGCGGTGCGCTCGGCGACCGTTCAGTGGGGCCTGGAGCGGTTGCTGGTGTTGGCCGCCGGCCGCAGCACGCGCTGATCGAACGCGCTCGGCGCCAGCACGGTGGCCACCGCCGGGTGGCCGGGGCCGGCGTGGGTGGCCCACTGCGGCTCGTTGCTGGCCGGCGCGGGCTTGGCGAACAGAAAGCCTTGCTGCCAGTGGCAACCGGCTTCGGTCAAGGCATCGCGTTGGGCTTCGGTTTCGACCCCTGAGGCCACGACGCCGACGCCGAGGCTGCGCGCCAGCTGCACGATCGCGTTCACCGTCGCGCAGGCGTCCTTGTCTTCGGGCAGCCGGCTGACCAGCGTCGCGTCGATCTTGATCTTGGACGGGTGCAACTGGCCCAGGCGCGACAGCGACACCATCGACGAGCCGACGTCTTCCAGCACCAGCGACACGCCGAGCTGGCGCAACTCTTCGAACCGCGCCTGGGTGAACTCGGGGTCGTCCATCATCGAGTGGCTCGACAGCTCGAGCTCGAGTTCGCCCGCGCCCAAGTGGTTGTCGTGCATCATCCCCGCCAGCAGGCGCGGCAGCTGCTCGTGGCGGAACTCGCCGGCGCTGAGGTTGACCGCCATGCTGCCGGTCTGCATGCCGGCCGCCTTCCATTGCGCCAGCTGTTCGCATGCACTGCGCAGCGCGTGCTGGCCGAGCGCGTGGATCTGGCCGCATTCCTCGGCGCGGTGGATGAAGCGCGCCGGTGGCAGCAGGCCCTGGCTCGGGTGTTGCCAGCGCAACAGCGCCTCGGCGCCGACGGCATGGCCGGTGTGGGTGTCGATCACCGGCTGGTAATGCATCAGCATCTCGCGCCGCGTCAACGCCATCGCCAGCTCGGCGTCGCTGCCCGGCTTGGGCGTGTTGGGCCGCTGCGCTTCGCGGTACAGCACGTAGCGCCCGCGGCCGGCGGCCTTGGCGCGGTACATCGCCTGGTCGGCATGGCGCAGCAGGTCGTCGAAGTTGCCGCCATCGGCCGGAAACATCGCCACGCCGACGCTGGCCGAGACCTGCATCTGGACCGACTTGTCCGGCAGCGGCACCGGGCCTTCGATCGCGTGGATCACGCGCAGCGCGGTGTGGGCGATGGATTCGCCACCCTTCACGTCCGGCAGCAGCGCGATGAACTCGTCGCCCGACAGCCGGCCGACGATGTCCGAGCCGCGCATCACCTGGCGCAGGCGCTGGCCCAGCGTGCGCAGCAACTCGTCGCCGGCGGGGTGGCCGAGCGTGTCGTTGATGTGCTTGAAGCGGTCGAGGTCGATGAACATCAGCGCCATCGACTGCTGCGAGCGCTTGGCCACCGCCAGCGCATGGTCGAACAGCTCGCGGAACAGGCGCCGGTTCGGCAGGCCGGTCAGCTGGTCGACCATCGCCATGCGGTGCAACTCGGCGTTGCTGCTCTCCAGCTCGGTCAGCAGACTGTCCAGCCGGTCGTGCGCGAGGTTCAGGTGCTGGCCCAGCACCCCCAGCTCGTCGTGGCGCAGCCAGTCGACCCGCGGTGCGGCTCGCGCATCGGGCTGGGCCATGGCGCTGGCCTGGCGCTTGAGCCGATCGATCGGCCGCAGCAGGCGCCAGCTCAGCACCCACAGCAGCACCAGCGAACCCAGCACCACCTGCGCCGCCACCAGGCGCATCAGCGCGGCCTGGCGGTCACTCAGCAGCTGATCACGCACCCGGTTGTCGAAGCCCAGCCGCAGGCTGCCGATCGTCTGGCCGCCAGCGATGATGGGCTGTTCGCGCCAGATGACGTGGGCTTTGGCAGCGCAGGGCCCGGCCGGTGCGATGCCGCCGGTGCCGCCGACACCGCGCAACTCGAAGCCGCAGACCAGCGGGTCGCGCAGCGTAACGGCCTGCAGCGTCGCCAGCTCGACCGTCTGACCTCGGTGCCAAGGCTCGGCGACCGCGGCGGCCACCAGTTCCAAGGCCTGTTCGCGCCGGCGCTCGACCAGTGGGTCGATCTGCCCGCGGGCTGTGCGCGCATCGGCCCACAGCATGCCCAGGCCGGGTAGCACGACGCCGGCGACGATGGCAGCCAGTACCGTCATGCGGATCGACACGTTGGGCCAATGCCAGTGGCGTGTGGATGCGCGGTGTGTTTTTGGGCCGGCCGACTTTGACCGATCTGACCATGAAGCCGTGGCGCCCAGGCGCGCATCCGCGGCGCGGGGCGAGCCCGCCGCCGGGTCTGCAGCCTTTTTTCTTGTTGCTGGCAAGCGCACGCTCCACTCAGTCCAGCCGGCTGCGCACGGGCGCGCCGGTGCGATGGAATTGTGAACCGGTTAGGCTCGCGGACATGAGTGTTTACCTGTGTGGCGAGCTCGACCCCCCAGAACTCGAAGCGTGGCTGCAGGCCCTGCGCGCGGCCCTGCCTGAAGAGCGGATCGTGACCTCGCCCGAGGGGTTGGATCCGGCCACGGTCGACGTGGCGCTGGTGGCCAATCCGCCGCCCGGGCAGTTGAAAACGTTTACCTCCTTGCGCCTGATCCAGTCGTTGTGGGCCGGCGTCGATCGCCTGCTGGCCGACAGCACCTTGCCGAGCGAGGTGCCACTGGCACGCATGGTCGACGGCTCGATGAGCGCGGCGATGGCCGAGACGGCGTTGTGGGCGGTGCTGTCGCTGCACCGCGRCTTTTTCGAATACGCGCAGCAGCAACGCGAGCGGCGCTGGGCCGTGCTGCCGCAGTGCCGGGCTGATGAACTGCAAGTGGCCGTGCTCGGCCTCGGCGAGTTGGGCCGCACGGTCGCCGGCCGTCTGCTGGCGCAAGGCTACGCGGTGCACGGCTGGCGGCAAGGTGGACGGGCCGGCTCGCTGTCACCGCTGGGTGGTGTCGTGGTGCACGAAGGTGGCGACGCCTTGTGGCCGCTGCTTGCGGGCAGCGACGTCGTCGTCAACCTGCTGCCGCTGACCGGGGACACGCGGGGCTTTTTCGATACGCAGCGGCTGGCCGCGATGAAGCCCGGGGCCGCGTTGGTCAACCTTGCACGCGGCGCGCATGTCGTCGAGGCCGATCTGCTCTCGGCCTTGGACAGCGGGCAGTTGTCGCATGCAGTGCTCGATGTGTTCCAGCACGAGCCACTCGATCCGGCACATGCGTTCTGGACGCATCCACGCGTGACGGTGCTGCCGCACGCCGCGGCGCTGACCGATCCGCGCAGTGCGGCGCGCGTAGTGRCAGCCAACGTGCGGGCGTTGCGCAGTGGCCAACCCCTGGCGCATCTGGTCGACAGAAGCCGTGGTTACTAGCGGCGCAAGTTCGCCGATGCGTCCCCAATGTTGGGCGATGCGCATGCAGTAACCCGTCACGGGGACGGTATTTGTCTGGCTCGCGTCGTTTTCGCAGAACGGGCCGTTAGAGGCCCGACGGTTGGCTTTGCAATGCCAACGGCGCGGGCCGCTGGCCGCGGCGGCCCGCGCCGCGGGCGCTGGCCACCAGGTCCAGCGTCATCAGCATCAGCCTTCGCAAGCCGTCCCAGGCGTCGTCGGGCCAGCCGGGGTGGCGCAGGCCCTTGACCAGGCCGTCGCAGGTGCTGGCGGCTTCGACCAGCGTGGCCAGCGCCGCGGCGTTGACACCCGGCAGCACCGCTTCAAATGCCCGCTCCTTGTCGCCCCAGACGCGGGCTTCACGCAGTGCCACCGGCAGCGGCTTGCCKCCGGTTGTCATCGCGTCGTGGGCGCGCTTGAGGGCGCGCACGTCTTCGGCCAGCGTCCAGTGCACCAGCACCGCAGCTTCGCCTTCGGCCCTCAGCCCGTCGAGCATGCGCAGCGCGCGTGCGGCGTGGCCGGCCAGGACCGACGCGCCGAGCTGGAAGACGTCGAAGCGGGCGACATCCAGCACCGCGGCCTCGATCTGCTCGAAGCTCAACTCACCCTCCGGGTGCAGCAGCGCGAGTTTTTGCAGTTCCTGGTGCGCCGCCAGCAGATTGCCCTCGACCCGGTCGGCGAAGAAGGCCAGCGCCTGCTGGCCCGCCTCGCCGGCAGCCACACGCTGGCCCTGTTTGGCCAGGCGCTGGGCGATCCAGTTCGGCAGCGCATGGCGCTCGACTGGATCAACCCGCACGGTGACCCCGGCGCGGTCCAGTGCCAGGAACCAGGCGCCCTGCTGCTGTTGGCGGTCCAGCCGCGGCAGGTGCACGATCGTCAGCACCTCTTCCGACAACTGGTCGCAATAGGCCTGCAGCGCGGTCGAGCCGTCCTTGCCCGGCTTGCCGCTGGGGATGCGGATCTCGATGATCTTCTTGTCGGCGAACAAGCCCATCGACTGCGACGCGCCCAAGACGCCGCTCCAGTCGAAATGCGCGCCGCTGACGACGAAGACCTGACGCTCGCTGTAGCCGGCGGCGCGGGCCGTGGCACGCAGCGCATCGGCGGCTTCCTGCGCGAGCAGCGGCTCGTCGCCGTGGATGGCGTAGATGGGCTTCAATGCCCCGCGCGTCAACGCGGTGGCGAGCTGGTCGGCACGGACCTGCATCGTGGCTCGGCGTCAGCTGGCAGGCCGGCTGGCCGCCTGGCCTGTCGCGGCCAGCATCTGCAGCAGCTGCTGGGCCAGATCCATCCGCATCTCGCGCACCAGGCCGGCTTCCTCTACCTGCTTGGCCAGCGCGGCGGTTTCGTTGTAGCTCATGTCGCGCGTCAGCTCCAGCTGAGTTTCGGGCAGCTGCGGGCTGCCGTCGGGCCGGTCGAGGCGGAAGCGCAGCGTCATGCGCAAGCGGAACTCACGCACCTGGCCGGCGGCGGTCGATGCGGCGACGGTCTTGTCGAAACGGTCTTCGATCGCCACCAGCACGACGTCGGCGTCTTTCGGCGACGCGACCACGGTGACGCTGCGCGGCAGCGATTGGCGCAGCGCTTCGGCCATCGGTGAGTTGGCCTTGAAGCCGCTGACCGCCAGCTTCGAAAACGGCAAATCGGCTGGCCGGCGCAGCGCGAAGCCACAGCCGGCCAATGCGAGACTGCCGAGCGTGGCCAGCAGGAGCGTACGCCGAGCGACGGCCACCGTCAGACCACCACGTTGACCAGGCGACCGGGCACGATGACAACCTTCTTCGGCGCTTTACCCTCAGCGAACTTGATGAACTCCAGGTTGGCCAGTGCGGCGGCTTCGATCGCCGCCTTGTCGGCCGACGCTGGCACCTTGATGGCGCCACGCAGCTTGCCGTTGACCTGCAGCATCAGCTYGATCTCGTCTTGCACCAGCGCAGCCTCGTCGACCGTGGGCCAGGGCGCGTCGAGCAGATCGCCCAACGCCGCGGCGTAGCCCAGATCGGCCCACAGCGCATGGGTGACGTGCGGGCAAGCGGGATAGAGGCCACGCAGCAACACCGAGAAGCCTTCGCGCAGCACGCCAGCGTCACCACCGTTGCCGGCGCTGGGCGTGAAGCCTTCCAACGCATTCAACAGCTTCATCGCACCGGAGACGACGGTGTTGTATTGCATGCGCTCGTAGTCATACGAGATCTGCTTCAGCACCAAGTGAACTTCGCGGCGCAGTGCCTTTGCCTGGCTGCTCAGGGCCGCACCGGTGTCGGCCGTGGCCTTCAGCAACTCAGCGTGTTTGCTGCCGAAAGCCCACACCCGCTTCAGGAAGCGGTGTGCGCCCTCGACGCCGGCGTCGTTCCACTCCAGCGTCTGCTCGGGCGGTGACGCGAACATCACGAACAGGCGTGCGGTGTCGGCGCCGTAGCGGTCGATCAGCTGTTGCGGGTCGACGCCGTTGTTCTTCGACTTCGACATCGTGCCGACGCCTTCGTAGGTCACCGCCGAGCCGTCGCTCTTGAGCTTGGCGCCGGTGATCCTGCCGCCTTCGTCGACGATGTTCTCGACATCCTGCGGCCAGAAGTAATCGATGCCGCCCTTGTCGCTGCGGCGGCTATAGATGTGGTTCAGCACCATGCCCTGCGTCAGCAACCGCTTGAACGGCTCGTCGACTGTGACCAGCCCGATGTCACGCATCACCTTGGTCCAGAAGCGCGCGTACAGCAGGTGCAGGATCGCGTGCTCGATGCCGCCGATGTACTGGTCCATTGGCATCCAGTACTTGGTGCCGCCGGCGACCATCTGCTCGTCGTTCTTCGGGTCGCAGTAGCGCATGAAGTACCACGACGAATCGACGAAGGTGTCCATCGTGTCGGTCTCGCGCCGCGCCGGCTTGCCGCAGCTCGGGCAGCCCACCTTCAGGAAGGCCTCGCACTTGTTCAGCGGGTTGCCCGAACCGTCCGGGATCAGGTCTTCCGGCAGCACGACCGGGAGGTCCTTCTCGGGCACCGGCACGCTGCCGCAATCGTCGCAATGGATGATCGGGATCGGCGTGCCCCAATAGCGCTGGCGGCTGACGCCCCAGTCGCGCAGGCGCCAGGTGGTCTTTTTCTCGCCCAGGCCCTTGGCGGCCAGCGCCTCGGCGACCTTGTCGACCGCCGGCTTGTAGGCCAGGCCGTCGAGCATGCCGGAGTGGATGCAATGGCCGCGCTGCTTGTCGCCGTACCAATCGGCCCAGGCGGCAGTCGAATACGACTCGCCGTCGACCGCGACCACTTGGTGGATGGTCAGGCCGTACTTCTTCGCGAACTCGAAGTCGCGTTCGTCGTGGGCGGGTACGCCCATCACCGCGCCGTCGCCGTAGCTGATCAGCACGTAGTTTCCGACCCAGACCTCGACCTGCTCGCCGGTCAGCGGGTGCGTGACCTTCAGGCCGGTCGGCACGCCCTTCTTCTCTTGCGTGGCCAGCTCGGCCTCGGTCGTGCCGCCTTGCGCGCACTCGGCGATGAAGGCCGCCACAGTGGGGTTGCTCGCTGCGGCATGGGCGGCCAGCGGATGTTCGGGCGCCACGGCGCAGAAGGTGACGCCCATGATGGTGTCAGYCCGCGTCGTGAAGACGTAGAGCTTGCCGTCCTGGATCAATGCGCCATCGCTGCCATGGATCTGGTGCGGGAACGCAAAGCGCACGCCTTCGCTCTTGCCGATCCAGTTCTCCTGCATCAGCCGCACGCGCTCGGGCCAGCCGGCGAGGTAGTTCTTGTCCTCGGGGTTGGCAACGGCCGACAGCAACTCGTCGGCGTACTGCACGATGTTCAAGTAGTAGCCCGGGATCTCGCGCTTCTCGACCAGCGCGCCCGAGCGCCAGCCGCGGCCGTCGATCACCTGCTCGTTGGCCAGCACGGTCTGATCGACCGGGTCCCAGTTGACGACCTGCGTGCGGCGCACCGCGATGCCCTTTTCCAGCATCTTCAGGAACAGCCACTGGTTCCACTTGTAGTAGTCGGGCGAGCAGGTCGCAACCTCGCGCGACCAGTCGATCGCCAGGCCCATTGCCTGCATCTGGCCCTTCATGTGGGCGATGTTCGAGTAGGTCCACGCGGCCGGCGGCACCTTGTTCTTCATCGCCGCGTTCTCGGCCGGCAGGCCGAAGGCGTCCCAGCCCATCGGCATCAGCACGTTCATGCCCTTCATCCGCAGCTGGCGGGTGAGCATGTCGTTGATGGTGTAGTTGCGCACATGGCCCATGTGCAGCTTGCCCGAGGGGTACGGCAGCATCGAGCAGGCGTAGAACTTCGGCTTGCTCGCGTCTTCGCTGACGCGGTAGGCGTCACGCGAATTCCAGTGCGCCTGGGCAGCGCTTTCGACCTCGGCGGGGACGTATTTCTCGTTCATCCGCCGATTGTAGGAGGCTACCTCCTGCGAACGAGGCTACTTCGGCGCGCTCGCCGCGCCGGCGCCGGCGGTGATGAAGCCGATGCGCGACAGCCCAGCTTGCTGTAATAGCCCGATCAGCTCGGCCACGCGCCCGTAGGGCACGTTGGTGTCGGCGCGCAGCTGGACTTCCGTGGCCGGGTCGCGGCCAGCGGTGCGCTCGGCCTGTTCGCGCAGCTGGTCCAGCGTGACCGGCTGTTCAGCGAGGAAGAGCTTGCCCTGGGCGTCGATCGCCAGTGCGATGAACTTCGGCGTTTCGCTGGAGCGGGCGCCTTCGGCTTTCGGCAGGTCCAGCCGCAAGCTGCTGCTCATCAGCGGCGCGGTGATGATGAAGATCACCAGCAGCACCAGCATCACGTCGATCAGCGGCGTCATGTTGATGTCGCTCATCGGGTTCGGTGCCCGGGCTCGTTCTAAGCGACCAAATGCCATGGCGAAAGCCGTGTCAGTCGCTGTGCAGCGCGATCTCGCGCAGGTCGTGCGCGAAACCTTCGAGCTCGGCTTCGCAGGCACCGAGCCACTTGCCGAACACGTTGTAGGCCAGCACCGCAGGGATCGCCACGGCCAGGCCGGCGGCGGTCATCACCAGCGCCTCGCCGACCGGGCCGGCAACCTTCTCGATCGTGATGCCACCCGAGGTCGCGATGCCCAGCAGTGCGTGGTAGATGCCCCAGACGGTGCCGAACAGGCCGACGAAGGGCGCGGTGGCACCGACCGAAGCCAGGAAGACCTGGCCCATCTGCAGGTGCGCCAGGCCGGCGTGCAGCGCGTCACGCAACCGGCGGGTCAGCTGCGACTCGATCGCGCCATGCGTCTGCAGCGTGCCGGCGCCAGGCTGATGGAACGCGGCCTCGGCCAGCGGCGCGATGACGCCCTCGCGGTCCAGTGCGGCCAGGCGTTCGCGGGCGGCCTTGCGATCCGGCGCGTTCCAGAACGCGTCGATGCCTCGCCGCAGGTCGACACGCGTGCGGTGCAGCACCCAGGTCTTCCAGAAGATCAGCACCCAGGCGCCGACCGACATCACCAGCAGCATCAACGCGACCGAACGGCCGATCGCATCGCTTTGGAACCAGAAGCCTTGCAGACCTTCCATCAGCGGGCTCCCATCCCGAGCACGTCGGCCATCGTGTACAGGCCCGGCGCGCGGCCGTCGAGAAAGCGCGCGGCGCGCAGGCTGCCCTGCGCAAACACCGCCCGGCTGGTGGCCTTGTGGCTGATTTCGATGCGTTCACCGGTGCCGGCGAACAGCACGGTGTGGTCGCCGATGATGTCGCCGCCTCGCACGGTGGCAAAACCGATCGTCGACGGGTCGCGCGCGCCGGTGACGCCTTCGCGGCCGTAGACGGCGCAGGCCTTCAGGTCGCGGCCCAGCGCCTGGGCGACCGATTCACCCATTGCCAGCGCAGTGCCGCTGGGCGCGTCGACCTTGTGGCGGTGGTGGGCCTCGACGATTTCGATGTCGAAGCCTTCGTTCAGCGCGCGTGCCGCCATGTCGAGCAGACCCAGCACCACATTGACGCCGACGCTCATGTTGGGCGCCATCATGATGCCGATGTCTTGTGCTGCGTGGGCGATCTCGGCCTTCTGGGCTTCTGTGAAACCGGTGGTGCCGATCACCATCGCGATGCCGCGCTCGCGACAGGCCGCCAGATGCGCCAGCGTGCCTTCAGGGCGGGTGAAATCGATCAGCACTTGCGCGTCCGCCAGGCCGATCGCGAGGTCGTCGGTGACTTTCACACCGCTCGCATGGCCCAGCCAGGCGGTGGCGTCTTGCCCGATGCTCGGGTTGCCGGTGTGGGCCAGTGCGCCAGCCAGTGTGCAGTCGGGGGCCTGATGGACGGCCTCGACCAGCATGCGGCCCATCCGGCCGCTGGCACCGGCGATCGCGACCCGGATCATCAGTTTTCCAGCGGCGGGTAGTTGCGGATCGCGCCCTGCGGCACCGCGGTGGCGGCGGCGGTTTCGACCTTCGGCGGCAGCGGCAAGGCCTTGCGCTCCTCGTCGCTCAGTTCCAGTTTGGGCGTATCGCCTCGGCTCGGGCGGCTGATCGACGCGACGAATTCCAGCTCGCTCGGCAGGTCCGGCGCCTGCACCGACTTGACCGTGTCGCCTTCGAACAGCACCACGACCGAGCGTTGCTGCGGCTCGGTGCCCTGGCGACGGATCACGAACACGTAGTCCCAGCGCTGGGCGTGGAACGGGTCGGCCAGCAGCGGCGAGCCGAGCACGTCGCGCACACGGCTGCGTTGCGTGCCGGGCTTGATCGCGGCGATCTGCTCGCGGGTGACCACGTTGCCTTGCACCACCTCGACCCGGTAGGGCGTGATGACGCTGGTGATGCCGTCGCTCATCGTGCGGGTGATGAGGTTGCAGCCCGTGAGCGCGGCCAGGCCCAGCAGCGCAGCGGTGATGGGGACGATGCGGGGGAGGCGAAACAAGGGCATGGGAGGTACGCGCAAGGGCAAGCGGGCCGGGGGTGCCAGCAGTCGCCAAGACGGCGACCGCGCGAGGCCCCGGCGGGAGCCGGGCTGGCTATGATGCAACGATTCTAGCGGCCTGCCCTGGCCGCACCGGACCGCGAGAGCCAGACCATGCCCACCCATGTCGACGAACTGAAAAGCAGTGGCCTGAAGGCCACGCTGCCCCGATTGCGCATCCTCGAGATCTTCCAGAAATCGACGGTGCGCCACATGACGGCCGAAGACGTGTTCAAGGCCTTGCTGGGCGAAGGCTCCGACATCGGCCTGGCCACGGTCTACCGCGTGCTGATGCAGTTCGAGCAGGCCGGCATCCTCGCGCGCAGCCATTTCGAGTCGGGCAAGTCGGTGTTCGAGCTGAACGAAGGCCAGCACCACGACCACCTGGTCTGCCTGACCTGCGGCCGGGTCGAGGAGTTCTTCGACCCCGAGATCGAGGCGCGGCAGCGTTCAGTGGCACAGACGCGCGGGTTCGAGTTGCACGACCACACGCTGGCGCTGTACGCCGTCTGCACCAAGACCGACTGTGAGCACCGCCCGGCCGGCGGCGGCAGCGTGCTCAGGGCTCCCGGAGCGCATCCATCGCCGCCTGGTGGCGGCCAATGAACTCCTGGTAGGTATCGATCCCGCGCAGCTGCAGGATGGTGTTGCGCACCGCGGCCTCGACCAGCACGGCCAGGTTGCGGCCCGCATCCACCGCGATCACGACCTTGCGCACGGGGATCTCGAGGATCTCTTCGTACAGCGGCTCGTAGGGCAGGCGCTCGAACTCGCGCTCCATCGTCTCTTTGCGAACCAGGTGCACGATCAGCTTCAGGCGCATCTTGCGCCGCACGGCCGTCTCACCAAAGATCGCCTTGATGTCCAGCAGGCCGATGCCGCGGACCTCGAGCAGGTTCATCAGCAGGTCGGGGCAACGGCCCTCGAGCGTGCTTTGCGAGACGCGGAACAAATCCACCGCGTCGTCGGCCACCAGCCCGTGGCCGCGTGAAATGAGTTCCAGCCCGAGTTCGCTCTTGCCCAGGCCCGACTCACCGGTCAGCAGCACGCCCAGGCCGAGGATGTCCATGAACACGCCGTGGCGCGTGGTCCGCTCGGCAAACAGCTGACTCAGGTACGAGCGCACCACGTCGATCACGTGACCGGCCGACGCCGAGGTGATGAACAGCGGGATCTCGGCGCGGTCGCACATCGCAACCAGGCGGTCCGGCGCACGCTGGTCGTCGGCGACGATGATCACCGGCGGCTCCAGCGTCACGATGCGCTGGATGCGGCGCTCCAGCACCTCGGCCGGTGCGTCGGCGAGATACGCCACCTCGCGCCGCCCGACCAGTTGCACGCGGTACGGGTGGATGTAGTTCAGGTAGCCGACCAGATCGGCGGCCGAGCGTGCATCGCGCACGGCGGCTTCATCGAAGCGGCGCTCGGGGTGCGCGTGGCCGGCAATCCATTCCCAGCGCAGGGAGGGCTGGTGTTCCTCGAACAGCGCCTCGGCGCTGATGGAAATGGGCTTCACGCGGTGTGCAATGAAGTGGAGCGAGGGGCGTGGCCCCCGCTGAGGCATCCCAGGCTCGTGCACCCCCTTGGGGGTTGGACACGAAGCGGCCTGGGGGCTGGCATCCTTAGGCCACCGACTTGAGAGGTTCCCAGTCGGCGATCAGCCGGTGCACGGTGGGGGCATCGGGGGCTGTCTTGAGTTTGTCACGCAACTCGCGGTCCGACAGCAATTCGGCGATCTCGGACAGGATTTCGAGGTGGCGCTGGGTCGCCGCTTCGGGCACCAGCAGGAAGATCAGCAGGCTGACCGCCTCGTCGTCCGGGGCGTCGAAAGGGATCGGGCTTTGCACCCGCAGCACCGCGGCCAGCGGGTTTTTCAAACCCTTGACGCGGCCGTGCGGTACGGACACCCCGTGGCCCAGGCCCGTCGACCCCAGGCGCTCGCGCGCAAACAGGTTGTCGGTGACGGTGGCGCGGGCGATGGCGTGCTGGTTTTCGAACAGCAGGCCTGCGTGCTCAAAGGCGCGCTTCTTGCTGGTGGCTTCCACACCCACCAGCACGTTGTCCACGGGCAGGATGGCGGCAAGGCGGTTCATGAACGGCTCTTTCGACAAACGATCAAGGGGCGTCTGTGTCTTTCGGCCGGTGATCCCTCCGGCTTTAAGGGTGCGGATTATAGAAATCGGTTGCATCCCACACGACGTCAACGTCAGCCCGGCAACCGGGGTTGACCCGACGATGCTGCGTTGCAGCAACACAGTCTAGCGAGTCGCTGCCCGAATGGGCGATTATCTTTGTCAACAAATAGCAAGGCGACCACACGGGTCGCCTTGGTGAAGGGTGAGGCAGCTATTGCGGCCGCCTCCGGCGGGCTCTCAGGGAACGAAGGGTCGCCTGGGTTTGTTGATCCCCGGGGCGGGTTCGGCCTGCCGAGCCCGGGGCTCAGGACGCGCTGGCGTCCTGGCGTTTGACCGACTCGTGGTGATGGTCTTGCAGCCGGTCCTTGTGGCGGCAGACCTGTCGGTCGAGCTTGTCCATCAGTTGATCGATCGCCGCGTACAGGTCTTCGTTCGATTGCTCGACGAAGATGTCGCGACCCTTCACATGCAAGGTCACTTCGGCCTTCTGCCTGCGCTCCTTCTCCTTCAGCTTTTCAACCGTCAGCAGCACGTTTACATCCACCACCTGGTCGAAATGGCGCGTGATGCGCTCAAGCTTGGTGAGCACGTACTCCCGTAGGGCGGGTGTCACTTCCAGGTGGTGTCCGCTGATCGTCAAGTTCATCGAGGCCTCCTTGCAAGGGAAAGGGTTACCCACCGCACCGGCTTAGGCCAAGCCGGTTTCATGACGCCAAGATGACGCCACCGGTGCGACCCAGTGTGCCCCCGGACCCCCGCTTTGACAAGAAAAAGAGACCGTCGTTCAGCCGGTTAGACTGTGTCGTTTCGTGCGGATACGTTGCCCCGACCTGGGGTGATAATCCGCGGTTGTCTCACCTCTTGAAACGCCACCGTGGACAGTTCCCACCCTCGGTGACCGCCTGCTCCAGCCGCCACCGGGCTTAACGGTGGTTGTCGCCAGGGTGGGCGGTTGAACCGAATCCCCCATTCCGAGTGACTTCGCGGCGCCGCCCCCAGCTGTCGGCCCGCCCCGCTGGAGCCCCCATGCTCAACGTCTTCACGCTGGACAAAGGCCGCCTGTCAGGCCGGCTGCTGCAAGAAGAAATCGATTCCGCGGCCGAACTGGCCGAGGTGCAGCCGGTTTGGGTCGACCTCGAAGCGCCCACCGCCGAGGAGATCGGCTGGATCGCCGGCCGCTTCGGCTTGCGCATCCCCGACAACATCGTCGACGACGACCTGGAAGAGTCGGCCCGCTTCTACGAAGAAGACAACGGCGAGCTGCACATCCGCTCCGACTTCCTGATCGACGACGACGTCACGCCGCGCAACGTGCGCGTGGCCTTCATCCTCTACAACAACGTGCTGTTCTCGGTCCACGACGAGGACCTGCCGGTGTTTCGCCTGCTGCGCCTGCGTGCGCGCCGCATCCCGGCTTTGATCGAGGACGCGAAGGACGTGCTGCTGAAGCTGTACGACGCCGACGCCGAATACTCGGCCGACGCGCTCGAWGGCATCTATGACAGCCTCGAGGCCGTCAGCGCCCGGGTGCTGAAGCAGGACGTGGACGACCGCGCCGCCGGTGAGGCACTGGCCGCGATCGCCAAGGAAGAAGACTTGAACGGGCGCATCCGCCGCAACGTGATGGACACGCGTCGCGCGGTCAGCTTCATGATGCGCAGCCGCATGCTCAACGCCGAGCAGTTCGAGGAGTCGCGCCAGATCCTGCGCGACATCGACTCGCTGGACTCGCACACCGCGTTCCTGTTCGACAAGATCAACTTCCTGATGGACGCCACCGTCGGCTTCATCAACATCAACCAGAACAAGATCATCAAGATCTTCTCGGTGGCGTCGGTCGCACTGCTGCCGCCGACGCTGATCGCCAGCATCTACGGCATGAACTTCCAGCACATGCCCGAACTGCAGTGGAGCTATGGCTACTACTTCGCGATCGGGTTGATGGTCGCTTCGGTGGCGGCGCCGCTGCTGTACTTCCGCAGCAAGGGCTGGATGCGTTGAGCCCCCACGCCTCTTGCCAGGGGCTGCCTTGCAGGCCGCGGCGAGCCAGAGGCTCAGCCCCCGAGGGGGCTCGCGCAGCGGGCCGGCGGAGCCGGATCCGCGCACGCCACTTGAAGGAGAGCGGCGCTTCGCGCGCTCTGTAAATGCGCCGCATTTCGTCCGGGGGCGGTGCCTGAGGGAGGTCGCGCGGCGGAACGCCGCGCGTCGCCATTTGGAGTGACGCGCAAAGCGCCAATAAATCACCGGCGTCGCGTTCGGTTGCACTTGGGTGGGGACTACCCCGCTCAATGCTGCGGCGCACTCGAACGAAGACTGCAGCATGAACACGTTTCTCGCTGCCGGTCTCTTCGCCCTCTGTGCGGCGGCCAGCTCTCCGGCGCTGGCGCAATTCAACCAGGTGCCATCACCGCTCGCGCTCAGCGCGGGTGCGGTGTCCGAGGCACAGACCGCGCAGGACTACCGACGAGACGCCGCCAAGCGCGTCTACGAGTCGTTCCCGATGCACATCCATCACGGCAAGCTGCCGCCGCTGATGTACGCGATCGCGATCACCGAGGCCGACATCGACGCCGGCGGCCGGGTCACCGAGGTGCGGATGATCCGCGAGCCGGCCGCTGCGAAAGAGGTTGGCCCGTGGGTCCTGGCGCTGCTTCGCAAGACCCAGTTCCCGGCGCCCGTGCGGATGGAGCGCGTGACCTACCGGGAAATCTGGCTGGTCGACAAGACCGGCAAGTTCCAGGTCGACACGCTGACTGAAGGGCAACGTTAGGCCCCCACGCCAGAAGTTGGGGCCTGCCCCCAAGGCTGAGCCCGGACATGAAAGGTCCAGTGGACCTTTCATGCCTGGCGAAGGGGCGGGCCACTGGCCCGCCGCGGTCTGCAAGACCGCGCAGCGGACCGGCGGAGCCGGATCCGCGCACGCCACTCGAAGGCGGCGGCGCTGCGCGCGCCTGGTGATGCAGAGCTACCAGCGATAGCTGAGCAGGTGCTTCGCGCGCGCTGCGCGTTGGTTCAGCCACGGGACGGCGAAGCTCGCGATGAAGAGCGCAACGATCGGTCCGTTCGGCTTGAACAGGCCGTATTGCCAGGCGAAGGCTCCGAGCGCAACGAGTGCGGCGTAGGCGATGCGTTGGCGCGCCAGGCGTGGCGTGGTCATCGGGTCGCTGATCATGAAGAACGCGAACAGCAGCAGCGCGCCGTTGTCGATCTGGTGCCAGATCGACCAGGGGTTGACGCCCAGGTAGAACGCTCGCGCGCTGACCAGGCCGGCGTAGGTCAGCAGGAAGACCCAGCTCGCATCGGCCCGCCGCGCTTTCGATGAGACGACTGCGCCGAGCAGCATCACCCCCAACGCCAAGGTTGCACTGTGACCCCATTGCCCGGGTGACAACCAGGCGCCCGGCAGCACGTAGGCCGCGATCACCGCGCCGAGGTTCGCTGGGTTGAAGCGGTGCGCGCTGCCGGCACTGGGCCGCCCCGGCACGAACTCGTAGCGCCAGACGAACTTCGACGAGATCGCGATCACCGCCAGCAGCGGGTGCACCCACAGGTTGTCGGCCCGCACCAGCAGCGACAGCCCGAAGCCGGTGATCAGTGCCGACAACATGCCGCGCTCCTGCAGGCCGGTGGCTCGCAGCCAGACCCACTGCGTCGCACAGACAGTCGCGAAGGACAGCGCCACCTGCCATGGGCTGAGCGCGAAGTCGCACCACAGCGCGCCGGCGAGCAGCAGGCTGGCCTGGAACAGCAGCTGGAACAGGCGGGCGTCCATCTGCATGCCCGCGCGCCGCAGGCGCTGAAGGCCGCCGCTCATCGTCGGGATCGAAGCGGTCACTGCCATAGCTTGCTCCACCAGCCGCGCGAGGCCCCGTTTTGGCCGATGGCAGGGTCGAGACCCGCCAGCTTGCGGCTGTCGGCCAGCGACCAGCCGGTCAGCTCGTTCAGCGCCAGCGCCTCTCGCTCGCGCCGATCGCGCACCTGGCCGCGGTAAGGCTCGGCCTCGGGGCAGTTCATCACGCCCTCGTACGGGTGGCGCAGCACGTAGCGGGTCTGGAAGTTCTGCTGGTCCGCGGTCTCGAGAAAGGCCAGGTCCTCGGGGAAGGTGTCGCGTGTGTAGCGCAGGTGCATCCGGGTCAGCATCACCGGGTTGGTGGTGCTCGGCGGCAGGCCGCCAGCGACACCCGTGTTGCCGGGCTCATCGAGCCAGAAGACCCCCGCGCCGCGCAGCTCGGCCGGTGTCAACGGCTCGGCGGCGCAGGGGTCGCACCAGCCCATGTTCCAGAAGTGCTCGGTGAAGACGACGCGGCCGCCTTCGCGCTCCCACTGCTTGTCGAACAAGGCCTTGTAGAAGCGGCCGAATTCGCCGCGGATGCCGACCGGCAAATCCATGTTGGCCGGCAGCTTGACGGTGCGGTAGTTGCTCGCCTCGACCCGGCCTTTGCGCGTCAGCATGTAGACCACCAGGTCCTGCGGCCCCTGCGCATTCAGCATGCCCAGGCGCAGCGGCAGCATGAAGCGTCGGCTCTCGAACGCGAACTGCAGCGGCCGCAGCTTGGTCGAGCCGGTCTTGGCTTGCTCCTTCAAGTTGACCTTGGCGACGAAGAACTTCAGGCCCTGGCGGATGTACGGTGCCAGCGCCTTCGACGCGTTGCGCGGCATCTTGTAGCCGTTGCCGACGAGCCAGGTTTCGAGGCCGTCGCTTTCGGTCGCTGACAGGATCACGATGTCGTACTCGCCGACGTTGAACTGCTCCTCGACCTTGACGCCCAATGCGTCAGCGGACTTGGCGCGTGCCGGGGCCGGGGCGGTGGCCGGCATGATGGGGGCGGCCTTCATCTCATACAGCCGCCGATCGCACGGGTTGTCGTCGTGGTACTCGGTCAGGCGAGGCGCCGACCAGCCGTCGACACGGGCAAAGATCGCTGGGTCACCGATGTGCACCTGGTCGCGCTTGAGCACAGTGGGCACAGGCACGACCAGTGCAAATTCGTTCAGCGGGCCCTGGTAGTCGTTGGCCATCGAGATGACCGTGCGGTCACCGTCGCGGGCCATGATCACCTGGCTGGCCTGGTTGAACAGGCCGGCATCGGCCTTGCCGACATAGAAGCCGCAAAAGGCCTGCGCTGCGGGGGCGGCTGCCAGCCATGCGAGCGTGGTGGCCGCGGCCCAGCGGCGGGTGAATCGGGCGAGGTGTCGCATCAAGGGGGTCTCCTTCAAATGGGTTCCCTGCTTGATACGGCCCGGCTGTCGAAGCGGGGTTTGCGAGGCATCCCCGTGGAAACCCTTGCCGTCTGCCTAACCCCGAATGGCCGTCTGCCGCGTATCACCCTGAATGAGCTGTGTGGCAGACTGGCCGGCGCCCGTGAAACCCACCGACGCCCGCCTCAACATCACCGACGACGCGCAAGACGATGCCCTGGTGCGCGCTTTTGCCGCCGGCGACGCGCGGGCCTTCGACGCCCTCTACGCTCGCCACGAGCAGGCGCTGTACCGCTTCGTACGCCGCCTGCTGGGCCGTGACCTGGCCGCGCAAGCCGACGAGGTGTTCCAGGACACCTGGCTGCGCATGATCCAGGCCGCACCGCAGTGGTCGCCGCAGGGCGCGCGCTTTCGCACCTGGCTGTTCACCATCGCCCACCACCGCGCGATCGACATGCTGCGCCGCAGTGGGCGCGAACAGGCCTGGGGCATAGATGCGGACACCGGCGAGGCCGGCGATGTGCCGTTCGCCCCGGCCGGTGAACCCTGGCTCGACTGRCCCGCGCCGGCCGCGGTCCTGCCGGAAGAGCTGGCGTTTTGGCAACGTGCCGGCCAGCGGCTGCTGAGCTGCCTTGAAGAGTTGCCACTGCCGCAGAAGGCGGCGTTTTTGCTGCACCATGAAGACGACCTGAGCGTCGCCGAATTGGCCGGTGCATTGGGAATCGGCTTCGAGACCGCGAAGAGCCGCTTGCGCTACGGCTTGTCGAAGCTGCGCACCTGCATGGGCGCCTACCTGCCCGCGGCCGACCTGAAGGGAGGTGGTGCGTGAACGCCCTGCCGCCGAACCCACCCCATTCACCGGACGACGACGAACTGCGCTCCGACGCGCGCTTGCGCTCGGCGTTGCAGCACGCACCCGATGGTGCGAGCCGCCCACCGCCGGCG